>NZ_JBYCKP010000242.1:0-1070 GCF_057473445.1 Acidithiobacillus sp. TH-A36
GGTTGTGGTACGAAACATTCCAGTGGTGATGAGCAGTCATTTCCGGAAGGGCGACCGCTTGCTTCTATGGTTCATCTCCACGGACGTTGAGTGCGTCTCAACCTGTTGGCGCACGCTGTGTCAAGAGATGTTGTCGTAGATGGAAATAAGTGCATTGACTACTGAAGCATATTGTGCGGTTGGTTGCATCACCACATTGACGCCCGGACCGCCATAATAGGAGAGACTCGCGTATAGTACACCATCCACTTTCATGGCTGACGCGATAAACGCGTCTTCGTCTGTTTCCTTCAACGGGAAAAACAGTTCCGGAGCGTTCGTGTATCGTAATGGCCCCACGGCAGACGTGTAAGCACTCTCTACCACCTTTTCAGCCGACCTCAGTCCATTGCCTGACCGATACCCCGGCACGTACGCAACCCCTTCGATATTGTCAGACGGTTTTCCTTCGACAAGCACGGTGGTCCCGGAAAAAATCGTGTCAATTCCGGAAAGCGTTTTTTCGTGAAAGTCTTTCTGCAACTCCTTAAAGAACTTCAGTTGTCTCTTAAAGTTAGGCACTGGGTATAACTGCGCTACACCTTCCATAAAGTTGTCTGAATTGACCGCGGGAGTCAGTTGTATGTGACTGACATCAGAATTTACAACTCGCACGGCAGATTGCGCAAGACTGTATTGCGGGTTACCAAGAACCACTTCGTAGCTGCCGGGGCTCACGTTCGGGATGTCGAAGAAGCCGTTGGCGTTGGTGTAGTAGGGTGTTTTGCTGAAACTCCCGTCTCTCTGCAGCCAAATACGTGCGTTAGAAATGGGATTCTTACCGCCCCACAGAGCAGTTCCACTAATGGAGTATTTGCCTGTCGGGCTCGACGGTGATGGTTGCTTGCTACCGGGGACTGCTCCGAGTTGAGGCTCCTGCACATTGGCATGGTTGTTCTCATATTGTGCAGCGTCAAACGCAACGTTCACCGTGCCCCATGCGTCTTGATAGTCGTTGTGCGCCCTGAGTGGGAGTTGCCCGCTGTATTCCACCACCAAATATTGTCCCGGAGCCAACACAATACCATCCA
>NZ_JBYCKP010000243.1:0-1258 GCF_057473445.1 Acidithiobacillus sp. TH-A36
ATTTTTTCTGACTTTTTGAAATATAAGCATTTTACATAGTTTAACAATATCATCTAGTTGTGCGCGATGTATCCTGACATATCCCACGTTATCCCTAGTGTTCCCGCCGCTCAGTGCAGCGTAATTGCAGCGCCAAATACGGTAAAACACTCTGATACCATTTTGAAAATCACAATCATCACATCAAAAAATATCGCATAAAAAGCTGCAAAATGATCATTGCCTATTGAATGGGAGCTAATCCTGTCCAAACGTCAATATTGCCGCAGGCGCTGCTGTCTGCATTGATGCGGATTCATCTCCACTTTTCTTCCGCATATGCGCCAACGGATCATGCGGATCCGGCAAAGCCCCCGCTTTCCATGCATCGGCGATGTCTTTGGTGCCGGCTGGTGGCATCCAGGCAAACACCTTTTCACAACCGAGCTTCCAGATTGTATCGATCTGCTGTTCGTGCGCGGCATCAGTTTTGGCCTGTATTTTGGTATTTTTCTCGCGTTCCATAGCCACATAAACCGTATCGGCCTCTTTCAGCATCTTCTGCACATGCGGCTGGTCTAAAAACGATCGGACATTCGCCCCGCCAGAGACAATGACGCAAGGGATAGGCTTCCGACGGGTCTTGTACCAATCAATAACAGCCAGCGCGTCCATACCGTCTTCCACAACCCAGACAGAACCTCGATCATCCCCATGCTAGATGGCTGGATAGGATTTATCGGAATGCTTTACGTCCAACTTTGTCAGCTGTTTCTTCCCATCCCAGGACGGAATAGATTGGGTCAGCCTGAGAGTCATGGATCGCATTTGACCATCCCCTCTGCCACAAAAGGCCACAGAGGGAATCCCTTTGTAATCCACAAAGCGCAGGAACCCTGCCCCTTGTGCACTCCGGATGGTTTTTTGGCTGATACCGCGATCCTGCAAATAGTGCATGACCGGATCAGAATTCCGACAGACCAGTGGAGCAACAGGCAGTTGATGAGATAGGACCGTTCTTTTTTCCGCTTTTTTCGTGATCGTTGAACCTGAAAGATCGGCCAAGGCCTGCTGGAAACTCAATCCCATTTCTTTCACGCAAAAATCGATGGGATCACCACCATCAACCCCTTCCCAGTCACACCAGACGAAATGCCCATCCTTTTCTTGTGTTACGCGATAACGGTCATCCACCACCCAATCCTTCACCCCGTCTTTTTTGACGGGCAAGCCAATAGACTGCAGGTACGCCACCAGATCAGCCCTGTGGGCGGTATCA
>NZ_JBYCKP010000244.1:0-8163 GCF_057473445.1 Acidithiobacillus sp. TH-A36
AAAGGGGTTCACCCTGAAAGGGCTTCGGCCCTTTTTTAGTGTGTCGAGTCCATGCAACCCGGTACAATAGAAATTCCCCTGAATTTTTGGTGCAAAAGACTGGGCAACCACACCAAATGGTGCAGTAAATCGTGACAAATAAGGTTATATAAATGATACTATGGGGCATTCTATCTTTATGTTTATCAACAGCCCCTAGAATAAGTCTATGATATAAAAAGCGAAAATGTAGCACAGAACTCGGACTGAAAATCCTCGTGTCGGCGGTTCGATTCCGTCCCTGGGCACCATATAAAACAAAAACTTAGCGATGTTTGCCCAAGTCATGAAACTTGGACATTCACCCGGTATCGCGCATTCCCCCTCCTGGGTCGTGGGCCGGGAGGTCAAGCGGGAAATTTTAAATCTGAATGATGGTATCGCTATAAAGCGCCACAGGCGCGTCATGGGTCATTAATCGCATCGGCTCCACGAGTGCTTGCGCCACCAGAATTCGGTCAAAAGGATCTTGGTGGTGCATGGGCAAATCTTCCACTGCAACCGCGTGCTCTGCCTCCACCGAAAGAAGTCGATAGTCCGACGCCTCAAAAAATCGCAACGCTTCTTGGCTGGATACGGGCATCTCTCCTCGACCTAAAGCGTGCTTGATCGCAATTTCCCAGATACTCGCCCTCGGACAGGTGCTCCCAGCTTAATGCACGGGTAAAATTCTCATTTATGAAAGCTGTGGCCCGGCTCGCTATTGCTGGTATACCTCAAGACGCTATTAACGTCTTTTCATAACCCTCCTTTACATGTCCAAAATCCCATAACTATTCGCATCTGAAAATTTCTCGAAACATCGATTTAACAATATATTATGAATATTCTGTGAAGGATTTTTTCATGCTGTTTTGATGTTGTATTTGCTTAAAAGAAATTGCCGATGAGAATCTTGTAACGTGTATGTAACGATCACTAACCTGCTGATGTAAAAACTATCTTATGCAAGATTTTTCTAATGTGTATGATATCTGAAACAGTGAGCCCACGATGAGTTCAGGAACAGTCTAAAAATCAACAGAAAACATTTTGGCATGATTTATGCTGGAAATGGCAGAAAATATATTTATTCCGCATGATCACTTAAATTTTATCGCTGCTGGCGGGTATGATCACGCCATACAATTAAAAGGATAAAAATATGCTACAAGAATTCAGGGATTCGAATATCACAAAATTGCGGCAGCTTCAGGAATATTTTCATGCCAAGAAAATCCTCATAACCGGTGGTTTCGGTTTTGTTGGTGGTCATGTTGCGCGTCGGTTGCTGCAATGCGGCGCAGAGGTGACAGTGCTTGATATTGATGCTTCCACTGATCGTCTGTCCATGATCAATTGTCCCCGCCTGGGTCTTCGTGAACAACTCAATGTTGTTGAGGCCGATGTCACTGATAAGAAAAGTATGTGTGAAATCATTGATCAATATCGTTTCCACTATATTTTCCATTTTGCTGCATATGCGTCGGTTATCGAAAAGGCATTGCACGCCCCATATGACACGATAATGGCCAACACCATGGGCTGGATCAATGTGTTGGAGGCTTGTCGGCTCTCTGCGCACAAGCCGAACATGATTTTTCTCTCATCAACCGATAAGGTTTACGGTGAAATGGATGGCGATTCTTACTTCGAACATTTGACACCGTTGCGTGGAATCGGAGTATATGACTCTGCAAAACTGGCGGCCGACGTGTTTTCGCGAACCTATCATGAAGCATTTCAATTACCGACTGTGACGTTACGAATGTGTAATATTTTTGGTCCCTATGATTTCAACTCTGAATATCGGCTGTTACCAAAGGCTATGCAAAGTATTTTTGGTAATCCTGAACCAATGGCACCGGAGTTGTATTTCGATGCCATTGAACATCAGCGTGATTATCTGTATGTCGATGAACTGGTCAATGCCATTATTCTGCTGGCTCATAGTAATGTGTGTCGGGGAGAAGTTTACAACTTGGCTGGAGGGACCTACATGAGTACACCGGCCATGCTGCGGACCATTGTTGAACTGGCTGCAGGGGTTGAGGAGGCAGTGGATCAGCAGCGTGCCCAAACCATCCTGGATAATGGTATTGCCGTTAAGGTAAAAGCGAACGCCTCCACTATCCATGCCATTACCAAGCAGCATCTGAATGGTGAAAAGCTTGTCAAGGACACTGCCTTTCAGCCAGCCCATGAATTTCTTGATAGCCTGACCAAAACGATTCGTTTCTACCGGGAACATTATCAGCTTGCGAAGGAAGGAGAGAATCATGTCCATCTTTTGGCAGGGTAAGAATTGTCTGGTTACTGGCGGTGCTGGCTTTGGCGGAGGGCACCTGTGTGAGCGTTTGCTCCAGCTCGGTGCACGTGTTTTTGTGTTGGATCGGGTATTTCCGAAGTGGTCATATTTGCAGATCCAAGGTCTTGATAGACACTTGCAGGTCTGGGTAGGCGATATTCGTGACAGCGATTTTCTACGGTTGAATTTATCCCGTTTTTCTATTGATACGATTTTTCATCTTGCTGCCCAGCCCATCGTACCATCCAGTAATGTCCTGCCAATGGAAACCCTCAGCGTGAATGCCATGGGTACGTATACCCTGCTTGAGGCCATGCGTCGGAGCGATACAGTGGAACGGATGGTGTTTGCCTCCAGCGGCGCCTATTACGGCATGACCACCGATGATCGGGCTCTGCAAGAGTCCGACCCGCCCCTTGAAGCCAGCAACATTTACGCTGCATCGAAGGTTGCGAGTGACTGTGTGGCCCGGACCTATGCCAAAGTCTATGATTTACAAATTGGCGTGTGTAGATTCATGAATACCTACGGACCAGGGGACACCAATTTTAGTCGTCTTGTTCCGCGAGCGATTTTCAATCTGCTCGAAGGCCGAGGTTACGATTTTGGTGCTCGTGATGATGGTAGCTCACGTCTTGATTTCCTTCACGTTGGTGATATGGCTGATGCGTATCTAAGGCTTGGAGAGTCTCTAGAAAATCATTCGGGAAAGGCCTTCAATTTCGGTACGGGAACCGCAACCTCCATTACTGAAGTTGCGGAACGGCTGAGCATTCTCTTTGATGGCGAGCGGCGGACGCCGCTGTTTCACGGGGCTCCACGGGACAAAGCGGCGATAAAGTACCTTGAAATTGAGCGCGCACGTGTGGACTTGGGATGGAGGCCGATGACTCCTCCAGAAGATGGCCTTTGCAGTACTTTGCATTGGTATGCCGAGAATTGGGAGACTTTGCGTCATGCCTTTTAAGCAAGGCAAATGGTTGGAAGCGCTGCTGCTCGGGTTGGTGGTTTCAGGATTTGTGGCCTCGATATTCCTGGCTTTTGTCTTGGCGTTGTTGCCAGTCAGTAATCAGGCTCAGGCCTTGGTGAGCGTGGTTCTGGTCGGCATCCTGATGATGCAGCTTTTTCTGCTCAAACGTCTGGTCTTGCCGCAGTTGCTTGTGGATTCCTTTCGGGTCACCAATATTGTCATAGCTATTTATCTGATATTTAGATATTTGGTTTGGCGGGTGGAATTCACCATCGGGGGGTATGGCTTCGCCAGCGACTTTTTTGGCACCTTGCTGTTTCTGGCAGAGCTTTATGCTGCGGGTTACGCCATTCTGGGATTCTTTGTGACATTCACTCCGAGGCATCGCCAACCTGTCCCCTTGCCATTGGATGCTGACTCGTGGCCAGTAGTGGATGTATTGGTCCCAACTTACAACGAACCCACAGAAATTCTCAGGGTTACTCTGTTGGGTGCTTTGCAGATTGATTATCCCAAAGAAAAGTTTTGCGTACACCTGTTGGATGATGGAGGTACAGATGACCGTTGTGCCAACCCGAAAATTGCGGAGGTCTCCCAGACGCGACGTCGTGACTTGCAGTCGCTTTGTGAGGCGGTCGGTGCTGTTTATCACACGCGGCAACACAATGATCATGCCAAGGCTGGAAACGTCAATGCGGCATTGCCCTCTCTTAATGGCGACCTGATTGTTATTCTGGATGCCGATCATGTACCCACGCGCGATTTCCTGAAAAATACTGCGGGATTCTTTCTGGCTGATCCCGGGTGTGCGATGGTGCAAACCCCACACAGCTTCATTAATCCGGATCCGGTAGAAAAGAATCTGAACATTTTTCATGATTCTCCGGCGGAGGCTGAGCTCTTCCAACGTTATATCCAGGCAGGTCTGGATTCATGGGATGCCAGTTTTTTTGTCGGATCAGCGGCAGTTATTCGTCGTTCCCTGTTACAGGAAATAGGGGGAATACAGACGGAGACCTTGACCGAGGATGTTGAAACCGCAATGAAATTGCATTCTCTGGGGTATCGAAGTGTATTTTTGGATCGTTCGCAGGTTCTCGGTTTGCAACCCGAGACAGTTACCAGTCTCATTAGTCAGCGGGTACGCTGGGCTCAGGGAGCTATCCAGATTCTGCAAATGAAGAATCCCCTGTTTGCCAAGGGCCTCAGCATTGCACAACGGTTAACCTATATTACCAGTTTTTCGTACTGGCTTTTTCCGTATGCCCGCATGATCAACATGTTGGCGCCATCCATGTTTTTGCTCTTTGGTGTCATGATATATAACGCAACCATTGATCAATACCTGATCTATGGTGCTCCCTATTTTTTGGCGACCTGGATCTATTCGGATTTTGTCTATGGACAGGTGCGCTGGCCACTGACATCAGATGTATATGAGATGGTGCAAACGCCGTTGGCGGCGATCATGTTATTCAGCACCTTGCTTAGACCAGGGAAAAGACCCTTCAATGTGACTCCCAAGGGTGAGCAGCTGGATCACGATTTTATTTCTTCAGCGGCCAAGGTACAGAGTGTTTTTTTTGGGATCATCCTGCTGTCTCTGGTCATTGGTATTTGGCGTTGGTATGTGCATCCCGGTGAGCGACCACAGTTGGTTTTTACCTTGCTCTGGGAGTTGCTTAACTTCATCATTATTACTGCAACCATGGTCGTCATGTTGGAGCGTCGCCAACATCGAGAGAATTATCGGGTACCCGCACCCGCAGGAATGAAAGTCGATCTGGAACTGCTCAATGGCAGTGTATTGCGATTACCAGCGCTGGATCTGTCGATGGGTGGCGTGGGTTTTTCACGTAATGCATGGCCGGCTGGTGCTGGTCAGTTGGCCAGCGTTATCAGGGCAGTACATCTCGTAGATGAAGAGCGCTCCATACGAAGTGATGCAATTCCCGTTAAGTCCATAGATGGGATTGGTGATCGTTTTGGGGTCCGGTTTGCGTATGTGGATCAGCAACAACTCCAGATTGTGGTTAGGTTTTTGTATGGTCACAGTAATCAGGTGACTGCCTTGTTGGCTGCGCGTCGTCGTCGACTCGGCTTCCTGGCTGCCTATGCCTATTTTCTGGTCAAGACTGGAGCTGGCCTTTGGTATTGGGGACGGTTTCTTTACCAACGTGGGCGAGAATCATACCTGCTGCGGAATTTGCGTCAGCGCCGACGTTACGACATGGGTAAAGCGGTGCGCAGATCAAGGCGCTATTTATGATGCAGATTGTCTGGTCCAGGATTAAGTGGGGCGGTTTTCCTTGCTTGGGTTTCCTGCTTGCTCTTGGAACCCTGTTTTTGCTTGAGACTGGCCAGTGTTGGGCCACAGTGGAACAAAAATCCCTGGCGCAGTTGATGGAAAGCAAGCGGTTTATCAGTCTTAACGGTAATCAGCCCAAGCTCCAGGCCACTTGGCAAATTCCTGTGCAGGAACAGGCAGTCCACTCAACGCTGGCATTACACTATTTTGTTGGGCCAAGCACTGCGCCAGGAACAGAGCTGGTTATTGCGCTCAATGGTAAGGATGTGGGAGCCGTTCGGGAAAATCCAGATTATCCGCAGGGCGAACTGACTGTTTTGCTGGAACCCGGTGAGCTCGGAGGAGGTAATCAGATTCTCTCCATCGCCTTGCGCTCACCAAAAGGTATTATCGGAGATTCCGTCAAGGGATGGACGCAGATTGACGCGTATGAATCGCAGCTGCAGTTTCGATTGCAGCCAAAGCCCTGGAGAACAATCCAGTTCAATGATCTCCAGACTCTTTTTCAAAGAGATCAGAATGCATCAATCCCATTGCCCGTAGTATTCCTGGGGCGAATATCTCCCATTCTTATTCAGGCCGCGCAACAGGCGGTGGCTGGTATTGCAATGCGCACGGACAAAACCGTCGCGGTACGGGTGTTCCCAAATATTGCGCAGGCAACAGCACGGTCCGCACCCCTGATTCTTTTACTTGGGGCCCAGACTGCTGAAGGGACGAGCAAAGTTTCCGGGTCCGATGCGAGAGTACTGCTGAGACCCGTGGATGATTCGCGAACAGCATTGGTGTTGTCCTTCACGGGTCGTAACGATGATGCGGTGTTGCGGGCGGCACAGGCCTTTGCGCAGAACCGAGGAGACCTTCCACTGGGTGACAACTGGCAGATCGGATTGGTGGATACAAAAACGGCAGGGCGCCCAAACTTGTGGCGAGGGCAGCCCGTTCTCCAGCCCGGTGGTGTAGCGAAGGTTGGACGCGTAGAACAGATTGATGCCTCCCTTGTGGGGGGGCATTGAGTCTTCTTCATTTCTCCTTTTGGATGCCTGGTGGCCAATTCGCAGATCGTCAGAAGCAAATGACCCTGGATCTGAATCTGGCAGTTGATCCTGGCAGGCACTCTGGGCAGAGACCGTTGGTGATTGTTCGGGCAAATGGCAACTGGATTTCTCAGTGGAAGCTTGGAACCGGAGTGGGTCATTATACGACCACCGTTCCGTTTTCCGCCCTGGTGGCTGGAGTCAATCGACTCAGTCTGGATGTGCATGGCGCCCATGTGAAAATCTTACCGGGATCGACCATGCGCCTTCCGAAAACCCACCAGTATGCTCATCTGCCCAATCTACAGCTACTGGCAAGAACGGCTTTTCCTCTGGTCCGCGACGGCAATGCCAAAAGTCTGCGTATGATCTATCTGAACTCTACGTCAGAAATGTTATCTGCGGGATTAACTTTATTTGCCAAACTCGCTCAGGTCAGCCGCAGTACTTTGCCGGCAGCGGTCGTTTTCATGGGGCATCCATTGCCAGGTGGAGGCAGTCAGGTGATTCTTGGTACGCCAGCGGATTTGAAACCAGCAGGGCAAATCAATGTGCCAGTTCAGTTCGTACACGGCGCTCTTCGTTGGCAAAGCCCTGGTTCCGGGAGTCAATGGACCAGCAGCCAAAATCCTTCGGCCCGGGCGTATCTGCTGGAAACTCCAGCGGGTAAAGGTTCGGAGTACTGGAATCTGTGGTTCTTGATACCATCAGCAGAGTCGGCTGAATCTGCGGCAGACCTGCTCGTCCAGAAGGATAACTGGTCCTCATTGATCGGAGACTTTGCCTGGTTGGATGCTCATGACCATTATCACTCGGTGATGTTGGGCAAACAGCAGATTTATGGCAATCATCAAAATTCGTGGTACTGGATTTACCTTTTTTCGTTACGGCCCATCTGGTGGGTGATCGTAGTGCTGACAATCCTTTTCCTGGGCAGCATTTCGGCAGGATGGCTGTCTCAACACCGTCGCAAACAGTGGGGGGCTCATGGATAATCCTTTCCGGACCTTTGGGCGACTTCTGATGTTGCTCGGCTGTTTGGCTGCCGTGCTGTTCTTGCCGGTACGTTCTGCTCTTGCAAGTGTCTTGGGGCAGGAACATTCCAGTTCAATGCTTGAACAGATAACCGGTTCCAAAGGAATGTCCGGTAAAACCCTCAATTCAGCAACATCAGCGATCTGGAGGGCTATCAACGCTCGGGACCTGGATTCTGCCAGAAAGCTCATTGCCCAGACACGAAACAGATTTCAAGGCTGGCGGCCCAGTGCCAATATGCGCTTTGTTTTGGCAGAGCAGGAAGTTTGGCAGAGTCTTCGCGACCGTCCTTTACCAGTAGCCAGGGGTCAGATTCATGTTTTTGCGGACCAGTATCAGCATGGTTCCTTCGCCAGCGACGCGGCAAAATCACTTCAAAAGATGCGTTCAGTATTGATAGACAGAGAGCTTTGGCGGGCTCAGCAAAATGGGGAAACACCAACACAAATTCAGACCCGGATTCGTATAGCCCAGAAGGATTTACCAG
>NZ_JBYCKP010000245.1:0-3719 GCF_057473445.1 Acidithiobacillus sp. TH-A36
AGATAACGATGACGCACCCTTGCTGCTTACCAGGGTTGTACGAGAAGGTTTACCCCCGCAGCTTTGGCGTCATGAAGAATCACCTGCCATGCCGGAACTCAATAGCAAATCCCATAAAACACCGGCATCTCTTGATGCCGGACAGGCCGATAAATTTTCGATGCAATGGGAAGAGGCTGAGTCTGACTCTACAGCCGCCGCTGTCACAGAACAAACCAAAACGTACACACAGAGCGAAGTGCGTTGGCAGCCATCAGAAACAGTCAATCCGCAGCAGGACTTTGAAGACCGCGACCTGGAAGCAGCACTTAAGCGTATGCGCCAAGGACTCAGTAAGTTTACCGCCTCCAGATCCGAGCCTACATTTGGAGAAAAAAGTGATTCTGATTTCGCAGATCAAGTCGTTACTGGTCTGGTCAGCGAACACCTGAAGCCTGCACCAACAAATCCGGAACCCGCTGAAGAGCCTGTTGACGAAGTAATTGTAGGTGCTGCCGGGTCTGAGCCGGAGGCTTCCATTGCAGATGCGGTAATTAATCCATCCGACGAAGAACATCAAGAATTTGTGGAAAAGCATCCAGTGCAGGAACCTGTGCCAGACAACCCCCCGCTTGATCTGGATTTTCTGAAAGATTTTGAGCAATTACTTTTTCAGGAAATAGAAAGACAGGTCATTAACGAGGTGGAAGAACAGATGACTCAGCATCTGCAGAAAGTCTGGAAAGAGCAGGTCAGCCTGACCTTAATGCGCACGCTGGCGCTGGAAGGCATTAAATTGCGCGAAAGTCTTGCCCAGGAAATGCGCGCTTCCCTACCTGAAATTCTTCAGCGCGTACTGCATAATGGCCTGGAACAAATTACCCCCACCGAACCTGACCGATGAAGGCTCATGACTGACCATTTAGACCGCCCCTTCGCCCCCGCCGAAATAGAACAGACCTGTTACCAACGCTGGGAGGAGCTTGGAATATTCCAGCCTCAGCCCGGGCAAAACCCCTACTGCATCATGTTGCCGCCACCCAATGTCACCGGCACCCTGCATATGGGGCATGCGTTTCAGGATACCCTCATGGATATTCTTGTCCGGGTTCACCGGATGCGCGGCGAAGAAACACTTTGGCAACCCGGCACCGACCACGCCGGAATTGCCACACAAATGCTGGTGGAACGCCAGATTGTTCAGGAGGGTGGTGACCGTCATCAGATGGGGCGCAGCGCTTTTCTGGAGAAAGTCTGGGAATGGCGTCATACGTCAGGGGGACATATTACCCGACAGATGCGCCGTCTGGGCGCCTCCTGTGACTGGTCGCGGGAACGCTTCACCCTCGATAGCGGTTTGTCACAAGCGGTCACCGAAGTATTTGTGCAACTTCACGATGAGGGCCTCATCTATCGTGGCAAACGTCTGGTCAACTGGGATCCGGTCCTGCGCACCGCAGTATCCGATCTGGAAGTGCTCAGCGAGGAAGAAGACGGTTTTCTCTGGCATATCCGTTATCCACTGAGCGACGGCAGTGATTCTCTGGTGGTGGCGACCACCCGTCCCGAAACCCTGCTGGGAGACGCCGCTGTTGCCGTGCATCCCGACGATCCACGTTATGCCGCCCTGATTGGCAAAACTCTGCGTCTGCCCATCATGGGGCGAGAAATTCCGGTCATTGCCGATCATTATGTCGATCCGGAATTTGGCTCGGGGTGCGTCAAAATCACTCCGGCCCATGATTTCAATGACTATCAGGTGGGTCAGCGTCATCATTTACCCCTGATCAACGTATTTACCCCCGATGCCCGTATCCGTGACAGTCTTGAGGTATTTACCAGCGCAGAATCCGTCCCGGCCGAAGAAATTCCGGGCGCATTAAGAGGACTGGACCGCTATGCTGCGCGCAAGCAGATACTGGCACAGCTGGAAAGTGAAGGACTGCTGGTACAGACAGACGCGCACAAACTGATGGTGCCGCGTGGCGATCGCTCCCAGGCGGTCATTGAACCCTATTTGACGGATCAGTGGTATGTGAAAGTGGCACCACTGGCTGAACCCGCCATCAAGGCCGTAGAAGAAGGCCGGATTCGCTTTGTGCCAGAAAACTGGAACAAAACCTATTTTGACTGGATGAACCGGATTGAAGACTGGTGTATTTCCCGCCAGCTCTGGTGGGGACACCAGATTCCGGCCTGGTATGGACCCGACGGGCACATATTTGTCGCACGCCACGAAGCGGAAGCCCACAGTCAGGCCAGTCGCCATTACGGGATGCCCGTGACTCTGGAACGGGATCCCGATGTACTTGATACTTGGTTCAGCTCCGCCCTCTGGCCATTTACGACTCTTGGCTGGCCGGAAAAAACACCGGATCTCGCGCGCTTTTATCCGGGTAGCGTTCTCGTTACCGGATTCGACATCATTTTCTTCTGGGTCGCGCGCATGATCATGATGGGTTTGCGCTTCATGGATGAAGTGCCCTTCCAGGAAGTGTACATCCATGGCCTGGTCCGCGATGCCGAAGGTCAGAAAATGAGTAAATCCAAGGGTAACGTGCTGGATCCTATTGATTTGATCGATGGGATCAGCCTGGAAGATCTGGTTGCCAAACGCACCAGGGGACTCATGCAGCCGCAAATGGCTGCCAAAATCGAAAAATCCACGCGCAAGGAATTTGCCGAGGGGATTCCCGCCTTCGGAACTGACGCCCTGCGCTTTACCTTTACCGCTCTGGCCACCCAGGGTCGGGACATCAAATTCGATTTGAAACGCGTGGAGGGTAACCGGAATTTCTGCAACAAACTCTGGAATGCCTCGCGTTTTGCCATGATGCAGGTTCCCGAAATCGGCCTGCTGCACGGTGAGAAAGAACTGATGGCCCCGGAACGCTGGATTATCGGACGCCTGCAGCACTGTGAAGCAGCGGTAAACACCGCCATTGATCAGTATCGCTTTGCCGATGCCGCCCACGCACTGTATCAATTTTTCTGGAATGATTACTGTGACTGGTACATTGAACTCTGCAAACCGGTGCTGCGTGCGGACAGCCCGTTTACAGCGGCGCAGCAATGCGGCACCCGCAACACCCTGTTGCGGGTACTGGAGGCGGGGTTACGTCTGCTGCATCCGGTGATGCCGTTTATCAGTGAAGAACTCTGGCAGCGCATTGCACCCATGCTCGACAAAGGCGGGAGCAGCATTGCCGTAGCGCCCTACCCCATAGCCGATCTGCAACGTGTGGATCCCGAGGCCGATGCTGATACGGAATGGCTCATCAATGCCATTCGTGCCGTACGCTCCGTTCGTGGTGAGATGGATATCCCGCCGAGCAAATTACTGCCAATTTTACTGCAAGGCGGCGATGCCCGGGATCGTACCCGTGCTGAGCACTACCAACCCTGGCTGTTTGCCCTGGCCCGTTTAAGCAGTCTGGAATGGCTGACAGACAGCGAAGAAGCGCCTCCGGCAGCTCTGCAACTACTGGGAGAGCTGAAAGTCCTGGTCCCCCTGGCCGGAGTCATAGATGTAGGTGCCGAGCGGGCGCGTCTGCACAAGGAACAGCAACGCCTGGAATCCGACCGGGGTAAGACCCTCGGCAAACTGGGCCAGGAAAGTTTTCGTAGCCGTGCTCCTGCCGAAGTCGTCGCCAAGGAAGAAGAGCGTTTGCGGGAAATTGAAGCGGCCCTGCAGCAACTGGAGGAACAGGCAGCACGACTGGAGTTGCTCTGAACATGGC
>NZ_JBYCKP010000246.1:0-1613 GCF_057473445.1 Acidithiobacillus sp. TH-A36
GCAAGCCAAACGGAGTTGGCTCAGCCCTGCCGCCTCGCGGACAACCCTGGCTATGATGTTCCGCCTTCCCTTCACGCGCTCCCTCCTTTGATCACAATCTCTGACACCTCCAGGCCGAGCACCTCGGCAATGAACTCTTTGGTGACTTCCATGCCTTGCTCCGTCGCTGCATCCACCACGCGCTGGATGGCCCTTTGGCGGATCCGCTCCAGTTGGTTCGCGGCAGCTTGCAAGGCTGCCTGCGACGGCTGGCCAATGTGGACAACACGCAACTCTGACATGGGATCGCCTCCTTCTGCACGGTATGCAGCACCTGCGCGGTGGGTTATTGCGATGCAGCGGCCTGTTCCTCTTCCGCATTGCCATTCTCTGTGGTAGAATTACGACCAAATAGTTCGTAAAAATTCATACCTAGAACTTCGCAAGCTTTTAATGCTGTTTCCAAGCTGATCTTGCGCGACCCGTACTCGAAGTGTTGATAGTTACGTAGACTGACTCCTAGTTCACTGGCCATGCGCTTTTGAGTCCAACCAACTTGCTGGCGGGCATGTTTTAGGGACTCATTAGGCTTCATCGTCTCACCTCCGTTGAACACGCCTAGTTATGCGTGCTTTACGGAGTATTATACACGTACACATAGGCGTGTCAAGACAAGAGGGATAAAAGTGAATTATTTTTCTTCGCGTCTTGTTGAATTGAGGAAGGAACGAGGACTCACGCAGAAGGATGTATCTGATAATACAGGAATACACTCGCGTGCAATTCAAAAATATGAAGCAGGAAAAACAGCATCTTCCGATTCGTTGATTAAATTGGCTAATTTTTTTTGCGTAAGCGTGGATTATCTATTGGGCCTATCCGACGACCCGCGCCGAGTCGAGGATCTCCTCCCCAACGAACACGCAGCCGGCGAAGATTTATCATGATAAAAGGAGCGGTCGTATTGGAAAATAGAACTACCCAAGACGAGATCCTTAAGCTCAAGGCGTTAGTGGAAGACCTAGAAAAGCGAACTTTCGAAAAATCGGAATCACCCTTGGTGACAAAGGAAGATTTAGCGAAAGTAACACATCATTTTGATGAACGTACCATCCATACATTTTGGGGCACATCGATCGCGACGTTCATTACCGCATTTTTCGGTAGCTTGGCGGCAGATTACATAGTTTGGCTTATCATCAAAGCCCACTTAAAACATTTGTTTTAATTTTGGGCAGGCCGCAGGTTACGCAATTCTATGAGGCACTCGGACTTCGTGAAGAGACCTTCGCTTAATGTTTAATTAGGCATCCATGTCTCATCCATAGGAATTCTTTAGCTTCGGAAGGTGTGCCTCATGCGTGCGGCCCTCTACTCCCGCGTCTCCACCGCCATGCAAGCCGATGAAGGATTTAGTCTCGACGCGCAGCTCGAACGGTTGCGTGCGTTTTGTGCTGCCCAAGATTGGACGGTGGTGGGCGTCTATACGGATGCCGGAGCCAGTGCCAAGAACACCGAGCGTCCCGAATTGCAGCGCATGATGCAAGCCATCGAGTCCGGCGAGATTGACGTCGTCCTGGTCTACAAATTGGATCGACTCACCCGCTCGGTTCTCGACTTGTACGAGCTGCTGA
>NZ_JBYCKP010000247.1:0-6532 GCF_057473445.1 Acidithiobacillus sp. TH-A36
TCACCCTGGGTAAAAGTTCGGTGCATATGGCCTCCCGCAATCCCATGCCCGCCAAAGAAGTACCCCCACCAGCCGTCATGACCGGGTCCAGCACCACAGGAATCTGCGGGTAAGCATCCAGGAGTTCAGCCAAGGCTCTGACCATCTCAGCGGAGCCCAACATCCCGATCTTGATCACCCGAACCGGAATATCATCCAGTATGACCTGAGCCTGCTGCAGGCATTCCGCCGGGTCCACCAGACTAAAGCACTCAACATTGACTGAGTCCTGAATGGTCAGTGCGGTAATGGCGGTACAGGCGTGGACGCCAAGACGGGCACAAGTTAACAGATCAGCCTGTATGCCTGCGCCAGCACTGGGGTCGGAACCGGCAATACTGAGCACAACGGGAGGTATTTCAGCGCGTTCGGGCATTAATATATTGTGCATGGACAAACCTCAAATCCGGCAGGAAAATTGCTTTCACTTGCCACGCAAATCCTATCCTAACGACATCATTCATGGAGGAAAACCACATGCGGCAATTGCCGGAGTTGAGTCTAGCAGAAAAACTGGTCCATACGGGATTTATTTTCCTGGTGGGATTGGGCCTTTTGGTCGCAGAAGCCTATGTATACGTTACAGTAGGTGGCAATAATGGCCTTACCGTACATGCTGTTGCCGAACATTATTATGGCAATCGCAGTTCCAGCACGCTGCAAACTGTCCTGCCGCGCATGATGGGTTACGCAGGGATGTCGGCAGCCGATAAACCGAAAATGGTTGCCGCCGTCAATCACTGGATTGCTTCGGGCGAAACCGAGGCAGATTACAATTCGGCCATCAAACCCTTGATCGCCGGAAACTGTTTGAAGTGTCACAGTGTTGCCATGACCAAGGTCCTCCATAACCCGCCTTTGGTTACTTACGGTGATGTCAAAACCGTGGCCAGGGTCGATACGGGGATGAGCCTCAGTACCATGCTGCTGAACGGTATGATTCACCTGACCATGCTCGGCGTCATTTTTTGGGTGGCTGGCTGGATATTCAGCAAATCGCGCTTCCCCAACAGCATCAAATACCCTCTGATCATCCTGCCTTTTATTGCCATGCTTGTGGATTTCAGTGGCTGGTTCCTGACCCATCAGAATCCGGCTTTCGTCTGGCTGGTTCTGATTGGTGGAGCACTGTCCTGTCCAGTTGCCTTGCTGGAAATGCTCCTGAGCCTGATCCAGATGTGGTTTGTGAAACCGCGACTTCAAGCTGCCTGATCAAATTGCCTCCCCCCAGAAATGTCAGCCCCCGCATGGGGGCTGACAGGCTGTGCTGTATTTTCTGTGGATAACTTTGTGGATATATACCGCAGAACCCAGAATTTTAAGCTTTGTTCCATTACTGAAACAGGTTTTGCCTATTTTGTAACTTTATTTATCTTTAAAAACCAATAAATTAAAAAACATACCGAAAGCATGTTAAGAACAAAGTGCCATAACCTCCTTATAAACACTTTGTGGAAAACTTATTCATTCCACTGCGGTTTCAGGGTGCCTGAACAGAACTCAAACGCCTTGCGCAGAGCCGGTTTTCCGAGCCTTCCCTGCAACCCGGGCAAACAGCCGATCATAAAGAGCAATGGGTAAATGCCGCAAAATCATTCCCACTATCCCCATCTGCCAGGGCACAACCAGCCAGGCCTGACCACGGTCGATGGCCCTGCGCATTCTCTGCGCCGCCTTCTCCGGAGCCATCAGCCAGGGCATGGGATAGTGATTAGCGGCCGTCATCGGGGTGGCAATGTAACCTGGAGCGATACAACAGACGCGGATACCCTGAACCCTCAATTCCAGTCGCAGACTTTCCAGATAGGCAATCACCCCCGCCTTGGATGCACAATAGGCAGCCGCTCCAGGCAGGCCGCGAAACCCGGCGACACTGGCAATTCCGGCAATGCGCCCACCCTGCGCCATATAGGGCAGGAAGGCCGTACAGGTGTTATCCATCCCGAGCAAATTGGTGGTGATGATTTCGGCAAAAACCGGACGATCATCCCGCTCCCTGGCCAGAGTCCCATGACTGATTCCTGCATTGGCAATCAACACCTTGATTTCACCAAATTCATCCGAAAAATTTAGCGCGGCCAGATCCAGCGTTGTCACATCACCCACATCAACTTTCAGCACCCGCACAACAGCCCCTCGCGACCGCGCCAGAGTCGCCGTAGCTTCGAGGTTCTGCAGACTGCGCCCCAGGAGTAACAACGGCCGGTCCGGTTGCGCATAAGCCAGCGCCAAGGCCTGTCCGATCCCGCTGCCCGCTCCGGTAATTACGACAGATCCCTTCGCCATAAAAATTCTTCCTTTGTAAGATCAGCAAGATACCACAGTTAATGAATTGACCTGTTCCACTTCCAAAACAGGTCATAAATTATTATATAAAATATCATAAAAAATTATTTTTATTACTGTTAATTAATTATTTTTTTGTAAAATTTATAAAATAAAATAAATAAATAAAATTTTTAAAAACATGATGGTAAACTATTTATATTGAGATTTACAGGGATAAATAAAAAAATTTAACAACGTTCACTTAAAAAATCCCGGCTGGCCAGATTATATACTGGCGCAGATCGTGTCACTTGGCTATACTGCAGCAACTGATTGTCGTGTCCAAACATCACGATTTTACCGCCCAGCACTCGACCAGGTTACGTATGAGCCGTGATTCAAACTTATCCGCGCTGCACAACGGAGATGCCCTCTGGGAAGCGCTCTGCATACAGCTGCAGGAACAGACAACACCTCAGCAGTTCAATACCTGGCTTCGCCCTTTGCGTGGCGAGCTGCATGGTAACGAATTTCATCTGTTTGCCCCCAACCCTTTTGTCATGCAGTGGGTCAGGGAACGGCTGATGGATTTGCTGGAGGCCGTTCTCGCCGAGCTGGCTCCGGGGATGCTACTCCGCTTCAATCTGGATACGACAGCGGCGGCTCCTGCACCGGAGCCCCAAAGCAGCGCTGCGCCCAGCCCGGTCAGTACAGACCCGCGTAACGGCAATCGCCTCAATCCCGGCTTTTCCTTTCAATCCTACGTTGAGGGCAAGTCCAACCAGCTCGCCGTAGCAGCAGCGCGACAGGTTTCCGAGCATCCGGGTAAATCCTACAATCCCCTGTACATATATGGGGGAGTCGGCCTGGGTAAAACCCATCTCATGCAAGCCGTTGGCAATGCCATCCTCCAGCGTAACGCAGACGCCAAAGTGCTTTATGTCAGCGCCGAGGGTTTCATCATGGACATGGTGCGTTCTCTGCAACATAACACCATCAACGATTTCAAGCAGCGTTATCGCAAGCTCGATGCCCTACTTATTGATGATATTCAGTTTTTTGCTGGCAAGGATCGCACCCAGGAAGAGTTTTTCCATACTTTCAACGCGCTGTTTGACGGTGGCCGACAAATCATCATTACCTGTGATCGTTACCCCAAGGAAGTCGAACATCTGGAAGAAAGACTCCAGTCGCGTTTCGGTTGGGGACTCACCGTCGCCATTCAGCCGCATGATCTGGAAACCCGTATGGCGATTGTTCTTTGCAAGGCTGAAGAAATTGGCATAGCACTGCCCGAAGAAGTAGCTTTTTTCATTGCCGAAAAAATCCGCTCCCATGTTCGTGAACTGGAAGGCGCGTTAAGGCGGGTCGTCGCCCACGTCAACTTTACCCATAAGCCGTACAATCTGGATACTGCCAGGGAAGCCTTGCGGGATCTCATTGACGTCCAGAAACGCATGGTCAGCCTGGAAAACATCCAGAAAGTCGTTGCCGAATATTTTCATATACGTGGCTCTGACATGCAGTCCAAGCGGCGGAGTCGTAATATTGCCCGCCCCCGCCAAGTCGCCATGTCGCTCACCAAGGAACTCACCAATCACAGCCTGCCGGAAATCGGTGAGGCCTTTGGTGGTCGCGATCACACCACCGTACTGCATGCCTGCCGACAAATTGAAAAACTTCGTCAGGAAGACTCTCAAATCAATGAAGATTATAACAATTTGCTACGGATACTGGGCGCATGACCGGATTAGGGAACAAGCTGTGGAAAAGCCCATGGAAAAGTACGGTGCTGAGCATGTATGAAAACTACCGCTCATTTTTATCCCCGATCATACCTGCTTATCCACAGCTTACCGGCGCGATGTCTAGTGCAATAAAAATATTCCTAACAAGGGCTTATATCGGTTTCCCACAGGCCTTCAGGGCCTTAATAATAATAGTAGTTAAAAAGAAGAATATAATTTATTTAATTAATACCATAAGGAGCATTTCCTGATGAAACTCACCATGGATCGTGAAGACATACTGCCCATTTTGGCGAATATGGCGAATATTGCCGATCGCAGACCCATTCAACCCATTCTTGCCCATGTGCTGATCGAAGCTGCCGGACAACATTGCCGCTTCATCGCCACGGATCAGGAAGTGCAGCTCAGTGTAGACAAGGATCATCCCGTAGATACTCCCGGAACTTGCGCGGTTCCTGCCCGTAAACTTTATGATATTTGCCGGGCATTACCCGAACACACCCCTCTGGAGTTTCACAAGGATGGCGAAAAACTGTTACTGAAAGCCGCTAAAAGTCGCTTTACCCTGCACGTACTGCCCGCTGAACAGTTTCCCTATCTCAGTATTCACAGCAGTCGCTGCCAGGGTGATTGCGAAGCCGCTTTATTGCGGGAAGCCCTGGCCGTAACCGCCAACACCATGGCGCAAAATGACGCCCGCATCTTTCTGAACGGGGTGCTTCTCGAAGTACAAGGTCAGGAAATGCGCCTGGTAGCCACCGATGGTCATCGCCTTTCCATGATGACCCTGCCATTTGCCAATAGTCTGGAAGAAGAAAGTTTCCAGTGCATTCTTCCCCGCAAAGCCGTCATGGAATTACTGCGTATTGTCAACGGTGGTAATATTCATCTCTCTCTTTCTGATACCAGTTTTGTACTGGATGATGGTTATCAGCAATTTGCCTGTAAACTGATCGATGCCAAGTACCCTGATTATCGGCGGGTTATTCCGCAAGGACATCCTTTTTTCGCAATACTTGATCGCCAAAGCTTCAAAAGCGCCCTGCAACAAAGTGAAGTACTGGTCAGCGACCGTAATCCCACCACCCAGGTCCATCTGGGCAAAAATCTGATGACCTTGAGCAGTCGTAACGAAGAACAGGAAGAAGGAGAAATCGAACTTTCTGTAGAATATCAAAATGATGAAATGAACATTGCCTTCAACAGCCGCTATCTCACCGATAGTATCCAGATTTTTTCTCAGGAAAATATTCGCATGCGCATCAAGGACGGCAACAGTGCAGCCGTTTTCACACCGCTGGACTCAGATAACCCGGTTTATATTTTGATGCCGGTGCGGCTCTGATCCAGTCCTGAAAAAACCTGCCTGATGACCCTGGAGACTCTGCAAATTCAGTCGTTGCGTTGTATTCAGAATTTACAACTCTCCACCCATGCCCGGTGGAACTGGTTGATAGGTGCCAATGGTGCAGGAAAAAGTACGGTCCTCGAAGCCCTTCACATTCTGGGTACCGGCCAAACCTGGCGGCATGGACCGCGCCACGTTCTGCGCGAAGGCGATGCGGAATACCTGCTCAGTGCACGGATGTCTGATCATTTCCTGGCAATGCGCAGACGTGGCGAAGAGCGGGAAATACGTTATGATGGGGAGTCTGTCCATTCAGCCTGGGAATTGCTGGATATCCTGCCTCTGCAAAGTCTACATGATGATAACAGTCATTTTGTTGCCGGCACGGCAGATGATCGGCGACGGATCATGGATTGGGGAATTTATTATGTGGATCCATACTACGGCACTGTTTTTCGGGAATATCGTCGCGCCCTGGCACAGCGTAATGCCTGGCTGAAAAAACCCCAAGGCAAAAGTCCCTGGGATTCGGCATTGGCTCTGGCCGGAGAAGGTATTCAGCAACGCCGTCAGGATTATCTGACACGCATAGAGCCTTTTCTGCAGAAACTCTGGACCAGTTGGTCTGGCGCTGCAGAGATATTGGGTTTGCATCTGCAGAGTGGCTGGAAAGAAGGATTGGCCTTGCAGGAAAGTCTGCAGCGCGATCTGGGACAGGATCGGGAAATGGGATATACCCACAGTGGACCACACCGGGCCAATCTGGTTTTTCGGGTTCGCCAGAAAATGGCCCTGGATATTCTTTCCCGTGGGCAGTTGCGCGTATTGGGCCTTGCCTATCGCATTGCGCAACTGCTTCTGCTCAGGGAAGCCGGTTTTGCTTTGCCGACCCTATTGATTGATGATTTTGCGGCCGAACTGGATGAATCCGCCAGAAACTGGTGGGTTGAACAACTGAATGTGCTGAATATACAGGTTTTTGCTGCGGTGACTGCAGCCGGACAAATACCGGCAGGTGTTCAGGGCAGTCATTTTTATCTGGCCCAGGGCCAGCTTGAAAAGGAAATAGTAATATGACGCAAAAGTACGATTCTTCCAGTATCCAGGTGTTGAAAGGGCTGGAAGC
>NZ_JBYCKP010000248.1:0-5244 GCF_057473445.1 Acidithiobacillus sp. TH-A36
TGCATCGTGCCGAGGTGCTGAGTGACAGCCATTTCCAGTACCGGGGTATTGGCGGATTTGGTCTCGAAATTGTGGGCCAGCGTCCATTTCAGGAAAACAAATAAGGAAAAATCATGATTCAGCAAATAGAAGGTAGTCTCCAGGCTGGCAAGTTTCGTTTTGTCCTGCTGGTCAGCCGCTTTAACAGTTTCATTACTCAGCAACTGGAGCAGGGCGCCATAGATGGTTTGCGTCGCCATGGTGCCAGTGATGAACAAATTCATGTGGTGTATGTGCCGGGCGCTTATGAAATTCCATTAGTTGCGCAAAAACTGGCCCGAAGTGGAAATTATGATGCGGTTCTTTGTCTGGGTGCCGTTATTCGTGGTGGAACTCCCCATTTTGATTATGTGGCAGGAGAGGTTTCCAAGGGGGTGGCACAGGTGGCCATGGACACTGGTATTCCGGTTGTTTTCGGGATTTTAACTACCGACAGCATTGAACAGGCTATTGAGCGCGCCGGTACCAAGGCAGGAAATAAAGGTTTTGATGCGGCCATGACGGCTCTCGAAATGGTACAGCTTCTGGGTCAGATCTGAGCCTCCATGAAAAACAGTCGTCGTCGCCTGGCGCGTCAGGCTATTATCCAGGCCCTTTATCAGTGGCAACTGAATCCGGGACATTGTGCAGAAATTGCGCTTCAGTTTACTGCAGACCCTGAACGGCTTCAGGGCGCCGATCGCGTTTTTTTTGCGACAGTATGGGAGGGCGTTTGTCAGGCGATTCCGCAGTTGGATCCGGCCATTGCCGAAGAAATTCCGGATCGGCGTTGGACTGATGAAATCAGCGAAGTGGAGCGTGCCATTTTGCGCCTTGCCGCCTACGAGCTCCGTGATCTGCCGCAGACACCATACCGAGTAGTCATCAATGAAGCCATTGAATTGGGAAAGGCTTTTGGTGCTGAACAGGGGCATCGCTTTGTCAATGCGGTACTCGACAAGCTTGCCCAGCGCTGGCGCCAGAGCGAGATAGAGCAAAGCACAAAATCCTGAAAGAGGATTTTCCCTGGTTGGGAGGTTAGCATAAAAAGTTGTGGCAGTTTCTTAGCTTTATGGTGTAACCTTCACATCTGAAAGCTATTAATCCTCATTTATGGAGTGAATCATGTCTGCACATCGTTTATTGTCCAATCCTGCGGTGCTTGCTTGTTCGGCTGCCGCGTTTTTGTTCCTTGCCGTACCCTTGGCCGATGCCCAGACGACGGCCCATAAAGCAGAAATGGAAGACTCAGCCAGCTCGCAGCCGACCGATTTGACCACCGCCAAACTGGAAAACAGCATTGGTACCCGCTGCGCATTGGGCGATGGTGTGCCACAAAATTACACGTTGGCGGCACAGTGGTTTGAGAAATCAGCCATGCATGGTTACGGCAAGGCCGAGTACAACCTGGGCATGCAATATTATTTTGGTCAGGGTGTGCCCAAAGACCTGATCAAAGCGGCCTACTGGTGGAACAAGGCTGCAGAGTTGGGAGTTTCGGCTGCTCAGTATAATCTGGGTAACCTCTATTTCATGGGCCAGGGTGTTCCTCAGGATTACGCCAAAGCGGCATTGTGGTGGCACAAGGCGGCAGAAGCAGGTAACACGCAAGCTACCAAAAACCTTGAAGTACTTGCCCGTACCGTGCCGATTAATAAAACGGCTTCTGCGGTTCCCGTCGCTGACAAAAAAGCCGAATAAGCGGACCAGTACCGCCGGGTTCTCAGCTTTCGGTCTTGGATCCGGTAATACCGTTGTTTTTCTGGATGCGTAAGGCAGCGGCGTGTTCCTTTTCAATATACTCCCGCTTGCCCTTTTCTTCATTGAGTTGCCCTTCAAGATCAGACAGGCGGCGCTCATGACGACGTATTTTGAGCTTGTTACGGATATGGGTGGGCAGATAGATCAGCATGCTGGCGATAAAACCTGCCACAAATCCACCCAGTAAAATCACGCCCTGAGATTGGGCAAAAGTCCATGAAAAAAAATGCACGGATGTCATGGTATTATTCTGTACGGCGAATAGGACAGCCACAGCGGCTATCACCAGCGAAATAATGACCCACATAATAGCAACCCTCCCTTGCTGTTTATCGATTAAGCGTCAATCCCGGATTCTGAAAAAACTGCCAACCCAACGAACACCAATCCAGGTGACTCCGGGTAGTAAAATCAACCATGCCCAGAGAGGCAGATCGAGAATCGCGGAATCCAGCTTATGTGCGAGTGCCGCCATAATACCAATGCCGACGACAATGAAAGTACCACTGACACCAAATGAAAGGCGCAGCATGCCGCGACGGATTTCCTTACGAATTCCTTCCAGATCCTGATTGCGGATAACCAGGGGTAGCTCTCCCTGCTGGGCCTGACGAAGAATGCCATGCAGTAAAACGGGCATTTCCGGAAGGACCAGTCCCCATTCTGGAAAATGGCGCTTCATTTCCGTCCACCAGCCACGGGGACCGCGCTGGCGACTCAGCCATTCAGTCAGCAGTGGAGTGGCAACTTCCCACATGTTCAATGCAGGATTGAAATCGCGGGCGATACCTTCGACGTTCACCAAGGTTTTCTGGAGCAATAGTAGCTGGGGCTGGGTTTGCATGTGAAAGGCCCGGGTCGTCTGGAACAAGCGCAGCAACAGGTTAGCCACAGAAATTTCGTTTAAGGGTCTTTCAAATACAGGCTCGGCAATGGCCCTGATCGCCATTTCAAAATCCTGAACATTGGTGTCGGGCGGAACCCAGCCTGCCTCCACATGCGCCTCGGCGACTCTCCTGTAATCTCTTTGAAAAAAGGCGATCATGTTTTCCGCCAGATAATGCTGGCTGGCATCATCCAGACTACCCATGATGCCAAAATCCACAGCAATAAAACGCCCGCTTTGGGGATCTATGAAAATGTTGCCGGGATGCATATCAGCATGAAAGTAGGCGTCACGAAAAACCTGACGGAAGAAAATATCTGCGGCGCGTCTGGAGAGTTGATCAAAGTTGATGCCGGCAGCACGTAAGGCATCCAACTGACCAATCGGGATACCGTAAATACGTTCCATGACCAGGACCGAGGAACTGCAGTAATCCCAGTAAATTTCGGGGATATAAAGCAGATCAGGATCGGCGGCAAAATTGCGACGTAATTGACTGGCATTAGCGGCTTCGCGAAGTAAATCCAGTTCTCCGCGCAAGGTCTTGGCATATTCCGCCACAACAGCACGAATTCTCAGCCGGCGTCCTTCCTGGGAATAGCGTTCTGCCAAATCAGCCAACAGGCCTAAAATAGCCAGGTCCTGATCAATAATTCGTCTTAAGCCGGGACGGCGGACCTTAATAGCAACTTCACGACCATCCTGCAGCACGCCGAAATGGACCTGAGCAATAGAAGCCGCCGCAGCCGGTTTGGAATGAAACTCTGAAAACAGCGTATTGATGGGTTTGCCCAACGCGCTTTCAATGATTTTGCAAGCTTCTTCAGAGGGGAAGGGCGGGACGGAATCCTGCAGCTTGGCCAGTTCCTGAGTGATGTAATCAGGCAGAAGATCGCGTCGGGTCGACAACATTTGACCGAGCTTAATAAAGGTCGGTCCCAGAGTTTCCAGCGCCTGGCGTAGCCGTTCTGCAAAATCCCCCTGGGGTTTAGGACCCAGCCAGGACATGGGGCTAAGGCGTAAAATAGCCTGATACGGCTTCAATATAGGCAGAAAATAAATCACTTCATCCAGGCGGTACCGCACCAGGACGCGAGTGATGTGCAGAGTACGTACGAAACGAAGCAGGGATTGTCGCATGGTCGCTAGTCTAGCATGGAATTTGACTGCTGCATGATGGGCAAAAAACACAAAAAAGGCGGATCAATGACGACCCGCCTTATTAAGCCGTTAAGAGCTAGTTACTGAACTGTTTTTTGAACCTTGATGTTGGAATTGATTTCCACACGCTGGTTCAGGAAACGCCCTTGTGAAGTGGCGTTGCTGGCGACTGGATCATTGTAGGAATGTCCTTTCAAGACCATGCGATCATTGGAAACACCATGATTGGCAAGGTATTGAGCAACGCTTTGAGCGCGCAACTTGGACAGCTTCAGGTTGTAGGCGTAACTACCCACCTTGCTGCAGTATCCATTCACGTCCAGAACAGCCGCCGGATGATTTTTTGCAAAATCGGCAACTTCGTCCAGAACCCTGATGTCATGATTCAGGAGTTTGTAGGAATCAAATTTAAAGTTGATGCCAGTAATGGTAATGGGCTTGCTGACCAGAACGGTACGTTCGACTGGGGCAATAGGTGCCGGAACGGGGGCCGGAACGGGTGCTGGCTTTACCGCAACCGGAGCAGGCTGAGGTGCGCAATAAGTAGGAATGGGACCATCCGTGACTGGACGTCCTCCACGTACACAAGCACCAGTGGATGTGACTACCGGCTTTCCACCAGCCTGAATGGCATAACCGGTGTAAGCATTATCGGCAAACGCCGTTCCAACAATAAAACCACCGCTGATGGCAACCATCAGCGTAATACGTTTAATATGTTGCATTTATAAACCCTCCTCTCAAGCCCGGGCAGAAATCCACCTGGCAAAATCTAGTACAGCCACGCAGAGAATGTTGTAAATCGGCAACGATGTCAAGAATTGGGCACAATATGCGAGGAGGATCTTTTAAAATCAATATAAAAAAACAACATGGGGCACTCGATTGGCGTGGTGAGGGATAAAAAAGTGCGACAGAGATTGTCATAATTTCTATTGACAGGTACCAGCAGTAAGCGGCACAATGCGCCGCTAATCGTGGAGGGGTTCCCGAGCGGTCAAAGGGATCAGACTGTAAATCTGACGGCTCTGCCTTCGGAGGTTCGAATCCTCCTCCCTCCACCATATTTTGATCATAAGTGTATAGGTAAATAAGCAGTAAGCGGCGCGGGCGCCACGGTTTATGCGGGTGTAGTTCAATGGTAGAACCTCAGCCTTCCAAGCTGATGGTGTGGGTTCGATTCCCATCACCCGCTCCAGAAGTAGGCCCACATAGCTCAGGCGGTAGAGCACTTCCTTGGTAAGGAAGAGGTCACCGGTTCGAATCCGGTTGTGGGCTCCATATTGTTTTTTTCTTGGGTCTGTTTTCTTGGGGAGTTTCTGATGTCCAAAGGGAAATTTGAGCGGACGAAGCCGCATGTAAACGTGGGAACGATTGGTCACGTGGACCATGGGAAGACCACATTGACGGCGGCGCTG
>NZ_JBYCKP010000249.1:0-4646 GCF_057473445.1 Acidithiobacillus sp. TH-A36
CCATCAGGCCCCTGAACAGTCAGCCAGCCCTGGCCATTCACTGCCACGTCCAGAGGCCGTCCGGTATGCACTACGGGGCCAGATTGAAAATCCACACTGGGGGTTTCCGTAGCGGTGTAGGCGCGGGTCGGTAAACCTTGCCCATATACCGGCAAGGCGCTGAACTGGGCCTCATCCGCACGATATCCGGTGGTATTGGCATTAGCCAGATTGTTCGCCGTAACCGTCTGCTTTTGCAGAATGGCATTGGCGCCACTCATGGCAATGTAAAGGGTATCCATGACTTATCCTCTTACAAACTCAAGAGCGTCTGTACTACCGTATTCTGGGTTTTAATGGTCTGGGCATTGGCCTGATAAGCCTGCTGCGCCACAATCAGATTCACCAGATCCTTGGAAATATCCACATTGGACTGTTCCACCGCCCCGGCCTGTAAAGCGCCCAGATTGGAACTGCCAGGACCACCAGAAAGGGGTTGTCCCGAAACATAGGTTTCTGCCCAATAATTATTTCCGAGATTTTGCAAACCATTATTATTGGGGAATCGGGTCAGGCTGATTTGTCCCATGAGCTGGGATTCACCATTGCTGTAACGCCCGAAAATATTGCCGCCGGAGTCAATGGAAAGACCGGATAATTGCCCGGCACTATAACCGTTACTGTTGTTGGTGATCACGGAATTGGGGGAATTATAATTGGTGCTGCCACTAAAACTCACATTAATGGTATTGGAAGCCGCCCCATCAGCCCAGGAAATACCGGATACAGACGTAGAAGTTGAGCCGGTTTCCTGACCAAGGTTATTAAATTGCAAGGTTCCGAGGCTACCAGAGGTGACGCCACTGGCGCCATTGGTACCCGTTACCGAGTAATCCACATCCCAGGTTTGTCCGGAGCTTGTCGTACCTGAACCGCTTTGTAATTGATAATAAGTGGTCAACAATTGCGGGGTACCTAGACTATCGTATACCGTCGTCGTGGTCGAATAATTATAGGTACTCGGATCATTCATATTAATAGTGCCGCTGATGGGCGTATTGGTTGAATCCAGGTTCAAACCCAAACTCAATCCTGAAGTAGCTTGCGGAGCAATGGCATTCTGATTGATGGTTAAGGGGCCGCTGGCACCAGTCAGTTGACCACTTTGCGCTTGGATCCCAATCAATTCGCCACCATTAGCGTCTACAATAACGCCGTTTTTATTAAGCTGAAACTGTCCATTACGGCCATAAACTGTCGAACCATTATAATTGAACTGAAAAAAACCATTGCCGTTAATGGCAACATCCAGAGGATTACTGGTTGTTTCAATATTTCCCTGAGTAAACTGTTGAGCGATGGTTTGCACGGTAGTACCAATACCTACCTGCCCATCGGTTGGCGCCGTATTCGCCATGGCGGAAGCATAGGCATCAGCAAACTCGGCATTGGAACTTTTGAACCCTACCGTATTGGCATTGGATATATTATTACCCAGAGTCTGCAAATCCGTATTAGCTGCCTGTAATCCACTTAACGCTGTATTGAATGCACCCATTTTGCAAACTCCTTAAATAATATTCTGCACAGAGCTGAACGGCACCGAGCCTTGTTGCCCCTGTAACTGCAGGGTAGGACCGGAACTTCCCAAAGTAACGCCATTCACCACGCCAAACATGTAGGGGGTAGTCGTCACCGCATTACCATTGGCATCGGCGGCCTTTACCGAAAACTGATAATTACCCGACGGCAAAGCGCTCCCGTTGGCGCCTTCTCCATTCCAGTTAAAAGTCTGCATTCCCGAAGACTGTGCACCCTGGGGTAAAACCGCCAGCGTCTGACCGGCGCCATTCTGTACCAGCACGTCTACCGCACTGGCGGCGCTGCCCAGGTCATAAGCCCCATTGGCACTGCCGCTGCTCAAGGTCAACTGATTCCCTGAAGTGGTGACCGACTTGCCAATCAGGGAAGCTGCCTGCAAGCCTTGATTCTGATTGATTTGATCCATGAGAGAACTCAGCGAACCCTGAATGGCCTGGACGCCATTCGCCATGCTGAATTGTGCCAACTGTGAAGATAAATCCTGATTACTGAGTGGGTTCAAGGGGTCCTGATTGGTGAGCTGCGTAACCAGAAGATTGTAAAATGTACTTTCGCTGGCAAGACCACTGGCTCCGCTGCTGGCGGTACCTGAACTACTTGCCGAACTGGTCTGCAACGACTGATAAAAAGGATTGACGCTGGATGTCAGAGAATTGACGCTCATGTTCAGGCTCCAAGGCTAAGGGTTTTCTGCAGCAGGGATTTCGTGGTGTTCATCACATTCACATTGGCCTGATAAGCCCGCGAAGCCGAAATCATGTTGACCATTTCATCGACGGGATTCACATTGGGCATTTTGACGTAGCCTTCTTTATCCGCCAGCGGATTCCCCGGTTGATACACCATTTTGAATGGCCCGGGTTTACTGATGACCCCGGCCACCCGTACACCATTGACTCCGGCGGGAGCGCCAGCATTGGCAAAAGGTTGCGCGGCAAAAACCACCTCCCGGGCCCGGTAGGGTTGACCATCTGAACTGGTTGCCGAATTGGCATTGGCCATATTACTCGCGACCACGTTGAGTCGATAACTTTGGGCGGTCAGCGCCGAGCTCGCTACATCCAAAACTGAAAACAATGACATAAGTCTTACTCCTGCATATTTAAGCGGTTGTTCCCGTAATGGCCGAGGTCAAGATTTTAATTTTACCGGTCAAAAAGGTCAGATCGGCCTGGTAACGCACGCTGTTTTGCAAAAAATCTGCCTGCTCTCGATTCATGTCTACCGAATTATTATCCAGCCCTACCTGGCTGCCACGTTGATATTGCACAAAAGCAGCCATGTTCGCGTTATTGCCGGTTTCAGAAAATTGCCGGTTACTGTCAGTCGTCAATGGTAAACTGCCTTTATCACCCGCCTGAACGGCTTGCATCACCTGAGCAAACGGAATATCTACGGCCCGATAATTGGGCGTGTCGGCATTGGCGATATTGGCTGACAGCAGTTGCTGCCGGTAACCCGTAACCTTAAGCGCTGCAGCCAAAGGATCCAGAGCCTGATCTAACAATCCCGACATTCTCGTGAGCTCCTTAAAATTATTCACGATCACCTTATAGCAACATGCATGCCAAAAATTATCACGTGATTACCCCCTTCATTACGCGTGCCACACGGCAGAAAAAAGCCGCCCTGCTTCAACTCTCAGGACACGACCGGCAAAAAAATGCCGCTCAGCCAACCCTGCTGCGCGCATTCGGAAATCACTGGGCGAAATAAGCGCCTTAAAAATCTGGCGCATTATTTGCTTGGTTGGTTTACTAACACCCTAATTCCATGAGGTGCCCCGGGGTTATGAAGTTCGGTTTCTCAAACACCATAAAATCTATGGTTGCCAGCTTGCTGCTCGCGACGATATCCGCCATTGACAGCCCCTGCGCTCAGGCTGCCGTGGAAAACCCCGCAACCATTCGTGAGGTGGTTCGAAATTTTGTGCGGGCGCATTTGCCTGATCAATCAGCGGATGTACATATTCAATTGGACGGACCGGCCCCGGGCATTCATTTTCCTGCCTGCAGCAAATTGACAGTGGCTTATTTTGGTTATAGCAACCCCTACGGCAACCAAACCGTACAAGTCCACTGTCAGTCGCCCTCCCCCTGGCAGTTATATTTATCCGTACAAATCCAAGTGGATCAGAGTGTCGTCATTGCTTCTCGCCCGCTATCTGCCGGAACCATTCTGCAGAAAGGAGATCTGGCTGTAGTTCGCAGGGATACCAGCGGCTTAGGGGGCAACACCTTAAGTTCGCCCCATGGAGCCATTGGAAAAGTCCTGCGATTTGGAACACTCGCCGGACAACCCATAACTACGACCATGCTGAATGCCCCTGATGTAGTCCACGCAGGTGAGCAGGTAACCCTTTATGCTGAAGGCAATGGAATTCGCATTGCCACCATTGCCGACGCCATTGAAAACGGTCGCCCCGGACAAAGCATCATGGTCAGAAACCTGCAGTCCGGTCGCGTAATCCGGGGAACAGTAACCGCACAGGGGCATGTTGTGGTAGCCTTTTAGGCTAAGAGGTGCAGTTCATTGACTGTTTCGCTTTAGTTTTTACGCTGGTGTGACGTAATAGTGACTATGGCAGCAGATACGTTAGGAGATAAGCGCATGAATCCCATCAATCCATATTCTGGATCGCTTGCAGGAAAACCGACAGCAGACATCCGGAGTAACACCGATAAAGCGGTTAGTGGGTCCACAGCAGACTCCGGCAAATCTTCCGGACAAACTCTTGCCGCGAGCTCTGTTGCACACGATCATCTCACGCTTTCACCGCAGGCGCGGCAATTGATGGCTGCTCAGGATACGAATACTGGTCATGCTGATCAGCTCGCGCAGATCAAAGCCGCCATATCCAATGGAACCTATCAGATTTCTCCACTCAAAATTGGCCAGGGCCTGACTCAGGATAATCAGCAGTTCATGCCTGCAAGCACTAACAAGTCAGCCTGAGCCGATCATGGATATCAACGATTCGGCTGATTCTCAGGAAAGCGTGCTGCTCGCACAATTACAGGCCTTACTGGATGACGAGACTGAGTGCCTGAAATCAGGTCAGATGG
>NZ_JBYCKP010000250.1:0-6523 GCF_057473445.1 Acidithiobacillus sp. TH-A36
ATGTCCGCTTACCCAACCGAGAATAATCCCCACTATGGCCATGGCAGATAGTGCGGGGTAACCGATGAACTGCACCAGCGGTCCTCCCAGAAAAGTACCCAGCACGGTAGCTACCGCGCCACTGGCATTAAATAAACCCATGGCGGCACCCTGGCTGAACGGCGTCAGACGGGCTGTGAGAGTCGTGCCCGAGATGCTTTGCAAAGGCCATACGGCAATAATCAGGACAAAACCCAACAGGGCTACGAAGGTTTTGGGAATGGGTGTAAAAAAGACGGCCAACAGCAGGGTAAAGCCAAGCAGTCGTCCGATGAGCGACCAGCGATATACCCGTCCGGCGCCAAACTTTCCAGAGAGCTGTCCACCCACAGAATAGAGGATCAGGGCAACGGCAGCCGTCACTGCATAGACACTGGAAGTCAAGGCGGGGGCCACACTGTAAGCTTTTTGCATGGCTACGGGAAAATAGGCAAAAAAGGCGGCAACACCGAAAGCCACGGCAAACCAGGAGAACAAAAAACGTCCGAAACGGGTGGACAAGACTTCCTTAAAGCGTTTGCCACCCCGCAGAGATAAATGATGGGAAAAGCGCATTACCCCACCTCCCAACAGTTCGGGACGCCCAAAATTGGCCAGCAGTCGCCAATCCATTTCCCGACGCATCTGGTTGCCAATTTCTGCAGACCAGTCAAAACGTTTTGCAGCAGCGGGCAGACCTTTGGCGCCCAGCCATATGGCTGGAATTAATGCCAGTGCCGAGCAGATTAAACCCATCTTGAAATTGGCCACAAAAGCACTGGCAACCAGTAGGCCGACCACCTGTCCGGCGCCATTAAAAGTCTGCAACCAGCCAAGACGAGGCTCCCAATGGTCTTTGGGATCAAATTCGACAATGAATAAGCTGGCCACGGTGGCCACGGCCGAGGTACCAGCTCCTGCCAGTAGGGCCAGCAGACTCCAGGGCAAAAGCCCCGGAAGAAAAGGCATGAGCGCAAGGGCCATGATCAGCATCAAAAAACCAGCCAAAAAAAGCGGGCGATGCCAGTGTTTGCTGTCTGCCAGAAAGCCCCAGAGCGGTGAACTCAGGAGTCCTAAATTAAATCCCCCCATTACATAGGCGACCCAACTGAGATGATGGGTTAAGCCAACAATCATCAATGGTAAAAGGATGGGGAGGAGGCCTGAAGAAATGGCGCCCAGAAGGGCATAGGACAGAAACCAGACCGATATCCAGCGCCTTGGTTCATTCAGGATTTTCAGCACAGTGGCGAAGCGTGCATGGGCCAGACTTCTGCGCTCCTTGGAAAATATCGGGTTTCCGGGTTGATGCTGTTCGGCTGTTGTTTTTACAGGCATGGCAAGACCCCTCACGTTGAGTGATAAATTGCATTGGTGTAAAAATCATGGGTATATAAAATATTGATGACTATCTGGGTAAATAGTTCAATGTGGCCCGAGAAATGGGTTTGCTTGTCAGTGACCTATGCTTTCTATATGGTGAGATGCATGCATGATTTTAAGCGTTTTGGAGTGATTTTCGGCGAATGTCTGGTCGATGACTTCGGCGACAGCCAGCGCCTTGGGGGCGCGCCCTTTAATGTGGCGCGTCATTTACGCGGCTTGGGAGTGCCCGCCATTTTTATCAGCCAGGTGGGCGATGACATCAATGGCAGGAATATCCTGGATCATATGCGGCAATGGCAGATGCCCTTGTCAGGGGTGGCAGTCAGCAAGACTTTGCCAACCGGGCGTGTGGAGGTGCTACCTGACCCGATAGAAGGTCACCGCTTCGAAATTCTACCCCATCAGGCTTATGACGGCATTCCATTCCCCGAAAAATTACCTGAACCTGTTTCCTGGCTTTATCACGGTTCTCTTGCCTTGCGGGAAATCGGTACATCCCGACAAACCTTGCAAAAATTAGCTTCCATCAGTAACAAGAGATTTCTCGATATCAATTTACGGGCACCCTGGTGGACGCCTGACACGCTTGCCCCGTTACTGACTGATTCATCTATACTGAAATGTAACGTTGATGAATTGGAAACTTTGCTGGCCGTTTATTCGCTACGCTCTTGGCCTGCGCTATGCGACAAGATGCGGGTTTTCGCAGACCATTTTTCATTGGAGTCGGTGTTGCTGACTTGTGGACCGGAAGGCTCTGCCTACTGGGATCATAACGACTTTTATGAAGCCGCTGCTGAACCAGTAAATAATCTGGTGAATACGGTAGGAGCGGGTGATGCATTTTCTGCCGCCTGGTTATGGAGCCTGCTGCGGGGGGAAAGTCCGGAATTACGCCTGCGCCGGGGTGGGGAATTGGCGGCTGCAGTTTGCGCTCTGCAAGGTGCGACGCCGGATTCCCTGGATTTTTATGAATCGTTCATGAGTCTCTGGACCCAAGGCAAAAGTCTGTCTAAACCAATGTGAAGGCACTAGCCCAGCATCAGCTGTGAGGAGAAAAGCCTTTGGCCGAGAATGAACCTTGTTTCAATAAACCCCGGTACCATGGCGTCAGTCCAGCCCTGGATGATGCCTATCGACTGATTGAGGCTGCTGGTGTCTTCTATGGAGGGCAACTGGTGGGTACGGCAGCCAGCGTCGACCCCAAGGCCCCTGCAGAAAATTATGCAGATTGCTTCGTACGGGATTTTTTCCCCGTCGGATTGATTCTGCTGCTGGAAAACCGGGCTGACGTCGTCCGCTCCTTCCTGCATCTGATTATGCAGCTCAGAGGACAGCAGGAAGAACTTGAAGGGCAGCAGATTGCTCCCGGGGTTATGCCTGCCTCGTTTCGCGTGCAGCGTAATGACCGTGGAGAAGAGGAGGTGCTGGCAGACTTTGGTGATCGGGCCATTGGCCGCGTAGCCCCGGTGGACTCGATGATGTGGTGGTCGATGCTTCTGCATGCCTACGTGCTGTATACAGGTGACCTGGGTTTTGCCCACAGCCCCGAAATCCAGCGCATGTTGCGGATGATTCTGAGCCTGTGTTTGCAGAGTCGCTTTGAGGTTTTTCCGACCCTGCTGGTTCCTGATGCCTCCTTCATGATTGATCGACGTATGGGCGTCAATGGTCATCCCATCGAAATTCAGGCGCTGTTCAATGCTACCCTGCGCTGTGCTTCCCTCTTGCTTCCAGAGCAGGGCAGTCAATGGTTGGTGGATTTGGCACAGCGCCGCAGAAACGTATTGCGTTCTTATGTACAGCAGTATTACTGGCTGGATATGGACGTCCTTAACCGGATTTATCGCTTTGAAACGGAAATGCTCGGAGTCAATATTGAAAATCTTTTCAATATCCACCCGGAATCCATTCCTCTTTGGGTCCAGGACTGGCTTCCCGACGGTGCCGGCTTTTTCGTAGGAAATCTGGGGCCGGGGCGTATGGATTTTCGCTTTTTTGCCCAGGGAAACCTGTTGATGCTGGCTACGGGCATGGCCACGACTGCTCAGGCACAGGCGTTGACCAGCTTGATTGAGCAGCGCTGGAATGATTTGCTGGGACGGGTCCCCATGAAACTCGTTTATCCCGCCGTTGAGGGGGATGAATGGCGGCTGATTACGGGGTCCGACCCTAAAAATATCCCCTGGTCTTACCACAATGGTGGCAATTGGCCGGTCATGATCTGGCCCCTGGTGGCGGCAACTATCAAAGCGGGACGCATGGATCTGGCAGAGCGGGCCTGGCAAATGGTTGAGCCACGCCTGTTTGCCGACCGTTGGCCGGAATATTACGACGGCCGTCTTGGACGTCTGTTAGGTCGTCGGGCCAATATCGGACAGGTGTGGAGCGCTGCAGGACTATTACTTGCGCGCTATTTCCTAGATGAGCCGGGTCTTCTGGAGCGGCTGGGGTTCGATGAAACCCTGGACGAAGCCACGGAGAGTGCAGAGGAGTAGGTAATATGTTTCGGAAGCATACGGTGAGGGGTGGATAATGGACAATCGCCCAGAAAGCAAGCCGAACTCAGCCCAACTCCATCTGGTCCTTATCAGCCTTCACGGACTGATTCGCGGCCAGAATCTGGAACTGGGCCGCGATGCGGATACGGGCGGTCAGATTCTCTATGTCGTCGAACTGCTGCGTGCGCTTGCCGCAGATCCTCGGGTCGGGAGGGTCGATCTGCTTACCCGGAGGATTCAGGATGCGCACGTGGCTGATGATTACGCCCGGCAAGACGAGACCCTGCCTGACTTGCCGAAGGCGCATATTATTCGTTTTCCGGCAGGACCTGACGAATACCTGCCCAAGGAAGGCCTGTGGCCCCATCTGGATGGTTTCAGTGATCACGCCATGGAGTATCTGCGCCAGCAATCTCCGAGTCTTATCCATTCTCACTACGCCGACGCGGGCTATGTGGGTATGCGCCTGGCCTTACAACTCGGTGTGCCTCTGGTGCATACCGGACATTCCCTCGGGCGCAGCAAGCGCCAAAGCCTTTTGGCCTCTGGAGAGTCAGAGCGCACCCTGGAGAAAAAATATCGCCTGTCCCAGCGTATCCGTGTTGAGGAAGAAATTCTGGCGACTGCCTCCCTGATCATCACCAGTACCCAGGACGAGATCGATAGACAATACGGGATGTATGATTGGGCTAATGCTGAGCGGATGCGGGTGATTCCGCCAGGGGTTAATGTTTCCCGCTTTGAACCCGGCCCTCAACCCTCGCCGCCCATCAGCACAGAATTGCGCCGTTTTTTACGAGCACCACAAAAGCCACCTATTCTTGCCCTGTCCCGTCCTGACGAACGAAAAAATATTGCCGGTCTGATTCATGCCTATGGCCAAAATCCGGGTTTGCAGACGCGCGCCAATCTGGTGATTGTGGCCGGAACACGCGATGACATTCGTGACATGGCCGCCGGTCCACGGCGGGTATTGACGGAAGTTCTGCTGTTGATTGATCGTTATGATCTTTACGGAAGAGCCGCCTATCCCCGCTACCACCGTCCTGATGACGTACCAGATCTCTATCGCTGGGCGGCAGGCCTGGGAGGTGTTTTCATCAATCCGGCCCTGACTGAGCCATTTGGTCTGACACTCATTGAGGCGGCGGCTTGCGGGTTGCCGATCCTGGCGACTGAAGACGGAGGACCCAAAGATATTATCGCCAATTGTCAAAACGGCGTGCTGATTGATCCCCTGAATGTCGAAGAAATCGGCGAGAAGCTGCTCAGCATGCTGAGCGATAAGGCTATCTGGAAAAGTTATGCCAAGAACGGTATTGCTGGGGTGCGTCGGTATTATTCCTGGCAGACCCACGTTGACCAATACCTGACCGCACTGGATGAATTGCCCCTCACCGTTCCTCAGCGACAAGATATTATCCCGACAGACGAACGTATTACTGCCGATCGGCTGTTGTTTCTGGGTGCCCGTTTGCTTGATCCAGCACCCATTCCGGGGCAACAGGCAGAACTGGTCGCTATGCTGCATCGCCATCGGCGAAAAATGGCCTTTGGTTTGGTCAGTTTTCGTCCCCTCCATGAGTTGCTGGCGCTGCTTAAGCAGCGCCGCATGAACGTTCCTGATTTTCTTATAACCCGTGGAGGGACCCAGATTCATTATGGTTCCAGCCTCTCCCGCGATCAGGGTTGGAGCCGCCACATTGGCGTAGATTGGCAAGGCGATCGGGTATACGACCTGCTTGCAGAAACCCCTGGTGTGCAACTCGTTGGACGCAGCGACCAGGGGCTATACGCTGTACATGGCTTCATTCACAGTGACGTTGTGTTTTCAGGTTTGGCAGCGCTGAATGATCAACTCCGCAATAACGATATACCCGGCCGCCTGATAGCGCTCAATCCGCAGGAATTTCTGGTGGTCCCTCAGCGCGCCTCCTTTGGTTTTGCCATTCGTTATGTGGCGGATCGCCATGACATCGCCCTCAATCACATACTGGTCATTGGCAGCGCTTATGCGGATCTGGATTTGCTGGGAGGTAATATTCTGGCTGCCCAGGTGGGCGGAGAAAAAGATCTGCAACAACATGAGGATATTTATCAATCTCAGGCAAGTGCGCTACCAGGAGTTATGGAGGCCATCACGCATTATGATTTCCTGAGCAATAACGCAGCGACCTGAGCAAGGGAAATGGTGATCTGACATGAATGGAGCAGGAGGCAAGCATGATGAACGCAACAGAGGAAAACATTCCGACAGTATTACTCTGCTGTGATCTGGATCGAACCCTGATTCCTAACGGCAGCCAGACCGAATCCGCACAGGCCCGTCCTTTGTTTCGGGAGCTTTGCGCCCATCCTGCTGTACACCTGGCCTTGGTAACCGGCCGCCATCTGCAACTGGTTACCGCAGCCATTGAGCAATGGCAACTACCTGTTCCCGATTTTATCATCGGTGATGTCGGTACAAGCATTTACACCCGTGAAGAAGGACATTGGCGTCATTGGGATCATTGGTCTGCAGAAATTGGCCCTGACTGGGGAGGAATGACACATCAGGATATTACTACAGAACTTGCCGATATTTCCGCCATCACCTTGCAGCCAGCTGAACAGCAGGG
>NZ_JBYCKP010000251.1:0-2682 GCF_057473445.1 Acidithiobacillus sp. TH-A36
GCAAGCCAAACGGAGTTGGCTCAGCCCTGCCGCCTCGCGGACAACCCTGGCTATGATGTTCCGCCTTCCCTTCACGCGCTCCCTCCTTTGATCACAACCTCTGACACCTGCAGGCCGAGCACCTCGGCAATGAACTCTTTGGTGACTTCCTTGCCTTGTTCCGTCGCTGCATCCACCACGCGCTGGATGGCCCTTTGGCGGATCCGCTCCAGTTGGTTCGCGGCAGCTTGCAAGGCCGCCTGCGACGGCTGGCCGACGTGGACCACACGCAACTCTGACATGGGATCGCCTCCTTCTGCACGGTATGCAGCGCCTGCGTGGTGGGTTATTGCGATGCAGCGGCCTGTTCCTCTTTGCCAGTAGCGGTGTTTGTGGTAGGATTACGACATAAAATGTCGTAAATATCGACATCGTAGAAATCACAGATGACGACTAAACGACTGAGTGGCGGCGCGTTTTCGTCCTGTTCCCAACGTTGCAGTTGCCGCACGGAAACATCGAGGGCTGCCGCAGCTTCCGACTGCGTAAGTCCTTTAGAGAGGCGAATCTTCCTGAGGTTCTCGCCAATCTGCACTGTATCACCTCCTTTCATCACGACACTAATGTCGTAATGGTCTTAGTATACACGACACTAATGTCGTGTCAAGGAGTCTGGAGGAAGAACTTGATTTCTTTTTCAGAACGACTCGTGGAATTGCGAAAAAAGGTGAACTGGACTCAACAAGAATTGGCCAACAAATTGGATATGCACGTAAGAATGGTGCAAAGGTACGAATCAGGGAAAATAGCTAGTCCTGAAAACCTGATCAAAATTGCTGACTTCTTTGATGTCTCGCTCGACTATCTCGTCGGCCGAAGCGACGAACCAGGCATCACCGCCCCTCGCAAACGTGACTAATATAGTCACATTATGTATGACTAATGTAGTCATGTCAAGCGTTTGGAAGTGAGAATGTGGCTGATTTCTCCAGCAGACTTTCAGAATTAATTGCGTATCACGGATCGCAAAAGAAAGACATCGCGGAATTTATCGGTGTCACCTATCGGCAGTTCCACCGTTACGAAACCGGCGAACAAAGGCCGGACTTTGACGGGCTGCTCAAACTTGCTGAGTACTTCGGGGTATCTCTGGATTACTTAGTAGGCTTATCCGACGACCCGCGGCGAGTCGAGGACCTCATCCCCGACGAACACGCCGCAGGTTCCGAGTGATTGAGGGAGGTTTGCAAGTGGACAAGCTCGACCGGATTCTGGAGGCGCTGAGTAAGCTGGACCAACGTCTAACGGATGTCAACCAGCTCGCGAAGGATTTGAAAAGAGAACAAGAGGAACTTAAAAACGCTACGAGCGGACTCTTGGAGATGCTAACTCGAAGCGCCGGTGCTCACCTGCATTAAAAATCGATTCTTAATTAAAGGAGTTGAACCGTGTGAATCCCTTTCTTACAACAACCAAGCCGGAAGAGATTTTAGTAAGCCAGTTTATTGTTGCACGAGAAATTAGTAATAAGGATCAGGTGAATTGCTTAGGAGTTCTCTCTGAATTTTTGATTAAAAAGGTTCCGACAACCCTCCAATTTGCTTTTTTTCTTGAGCTGATGAAACTCGAACAAACTGAAAAGAATAGAATCCTCATTTCCATGCAGCAACGGAACAAGGAACTGGTGACATGGGATTACAATCTTGAAGACGGCGGTTCAAGTTGGAATTCTGTGAAGCTTATTGGGACCTCCAAAACCCACGACGGATCGGACGTGGAATTGGAATCGTTTGACGATATCTATTTCCACATTTTTTATGAGGACACACTAGTTACGTCGCTTTATTTCCCAGTCATACCCGACCGATCCGAGGTGGAACCTTTTGTCCCGTGAACAGTTCATCCAAGAATCAGTTCCATCTAAGAATACGTCACCACCAAAGAATGGTGAGGTATTGTATGCCGATTTCGAGAATAACAACAGGTTTCGCCACGTGTCCGATATGTTTGCGAATGATGCTATGATGGAAGCATCAGCTACATTAGAACGGGGTGATTCTATGGACGATGGATGGCAGGAAATTATCCGGAGGCACGACGCTGAGTTGCGGGAACATCGGCAATACATGCGCGAAAGCATGGATCGCATCGATGCTAAATTCGATCGCATGGACGATAAAATGGACACCATTGCAGAGAGATTGGACAACAAAATCGATGCAATGGCGGATAAGCTAGATAACAAAATCGATGCGCTTGGCGAAAAGATGGAGACCAAATTCGATGTCTTCACGGAACGTGTAGATAGCAAACTCTCTGAGACGACGCGCCATGTTCAGAACATGTCTTATACCGTCATGATCGGCATAGGTTCCATTGTCATTACGGCCATCATTGCTCTGATTTTAAATCACTAGGACGGGACCATGAGAGCAGCCCTCTACTCACGCGTCTCCACCACTATGCAAGCCGAAGACGGTTTCTCCCTCGATGCGCAGCTCGAACGGTTGCGTGCGTTTTGTGCTGCCCAAGATTGGACGGTCGTGGGTGTCTACACCGATGCTGGAGCCAGCGCCAAGAACACCGAGCGTCCCGAGCTGCAGCGTATGATGCAAGCCATCGAGTCCGGCGAGATTGACGTCGTCCTGGTCTACAAATTGGATCGACTCACCCGCTCGGTTCTCGACTTGTACGAGCTGCTGA
>NZ_JBYCKP010000252.1:0-4878 GCF_057473445.1 Acidithiobacillus sp. TH-A36
CCCTGTCCGACGCCATTGTCGACCTGTTTTTCCCGGTCGTGGATATGCTGGATGATGAACTGGAACAACTGGAAACCGTGATGTTTCACAATCAGGAGGCGCGCCAGAACATGGAGCGTCTATATGATTTTAAATACAAAAGCAATGTGTTACGCCATGCCTTACTGCCTCTGGCAGACGGCTTCAGCAAACTGTTTGGCGGACGGGTACCCGTCCAGGTAGATGGCGCAGAAAACTACTTCCGGGATGTTCATGATCACATCATGTTGCTCAACAGCCAACTGGATACCATCCGCGACACCATTTCCACCGCCATTCAGGTCAATCTATCCCTGATTGCCATCGACCACGGCGAGGTCAATAAAAAACTGGCAGGATGGGGTGCCATTCTGGTGCTGATTACCATTTTTACGGGCATCTGGGGCATGAACTTTGAGTACATGCCGGAATTGCACTGGAAGTTCGGATACCCCATGGCCCTGACCGTCATGGCCGGCTCCTCCTACTACCTTTACCGTCGCTTCAAGAAAGCCGGCTGGATCTAGTTTTCAGAGATCCCCCCACAACGCCTGCAACACCGCGACCGCTGCAACTGCAGCGGTTTCCGCCCGCAGAATGCGTGGCCCCATACCCACCTTTTGAAAACCATGGGCACTTGCCGCTGCCAGCTCAGAACTGCTCAGCCCACCTTCGGGCCCGCTTAACAGCGTCACTTCCGGCTCGGGGTGAGGCAGTTCACGCATTTTCGCATTCTCCGGCGCAGGGTCCAGAACCAGACCCCGACCCCGGCACAGGGACCAGGCATCACTCAGCGCCATGGGCGGCAGCACCTTCGGTATGCTCGTCGCGCCACTCTGCTCACAGGCCGCGATCACCATATCCTGCCAACGCTGGAGGCGTTTTTCGCCGCGCGTTTCTTTCATCTGTACCACGGCATGCTGGCACGCCACTGGCTGAATCGTCTGCACGCCCAGTTCTACGGCTTTTTGCAGGCTCCAGTCCCAACGTTCCCCGCGCATCAAGGGCAACCACAGATGAATCATGAGCGGAGAACGTGTTTGCCACACAAAACGCCTGCTGATCAGGATTTCGGCACGATTACCGGAAATGCCTTTCAATGTGCCGGCATAGACGCAACCATCCCCATTGAAGAGGGTCACATCCTGAGCAATGCGCGCGCGCAGCACTTTCAATAAGTGATGGCTGGGCTCCGTGGGCAAAAGAAAAGCGCCGCTTTCGGGCAATTCGGAATCAGCGTATAAATGAATGCGCGGCATCACTGTAGACTTTCAGCAGGAAATAACCCGCATATCATCGCAGCGCCGTGGTAGTGGGTCAAAATTCACGGAGACGGGCATGTCCAGAATCAACCAAATCGACCAGCAATGGGTGGGGAAATTGCTGCGTACCAGTGCCGAGCGTTTTGTTCTGCCGCGTTTTCATACCGTAGTCAGCAGTCGCAAGCCTGACGGCAGTATCGTCACCAGCGCCGACATAGACAGCCAGAATTTTCTTCAGGATATGCTGGCCGCCCGCTATCCCGATATTCCCTTGCTGGGTGAAGAGATGCCCCGCGAAGAACAACAATCCCTTCTGGAAAACAGTGATGCACTCTGGTGCCTGGACCCTCTGGACGGCACCAGTAATTTTGCCGCCGGGGTGCCGGTTTTTGGCGTCTCTCTGGCCCTTCTGGAAAAGGGGCATTCGGTTATGGGCTGGATTTATGATCCGGTACGCGCTGAACTTTTTTCTGCCGTACAGGGTAAAGGGGCTAAAATTGACGGCACATTGCTCCAGACTCGCGAAGCGCCAACGCTGAAACACTGCGTAGGGGTGGTGGACTACAAACGACTGGATCGAAATCTGGCCCTGCACATCATTGATGAACGCCCCTTTCATAGCCAACGTAATTTCGGTTCATCCGTATTGGAATGGTGCTGGCTGGCGGCGGGTCGCTACCATTTTTATTTGCATGGTGCCCAGCAACTCTGGGATCGCGCCGCAGGCGCATTGATTCTCCAGGAAGCCGGGGGTCAAATTTCCCAGTTCAATGGTCAGGCTCTTCAGGAAAAAGACCTGAAGCCACGCTCCGTTCTGGCCACACTGGATCCGAATTTGCACCAGACCTGGCGAAACTGGCTGGAGCATGCCGCCGATAAGGCCTCCGAGTTCCCAAACGCGGTCCTTTGATTTATGCTAAAACGAATTATGTCTTCTATCTAATTCCGCCACTGAAGGGAACAAGCTTATGTCATCCATAGGTAGTCTTGCGCTGTCTCTACTCCCCGTTACCGAATCCGCCGCCCGCGCTGCCAGCGACTGGATTGGGCGAGGCGAAAAAGAACTGGGAGATGGGGCCGCTGTGGATGCCATGCGCGCTGCCATTGCTCAAGTCCCCATGCGCGGCGTGGTCATCATCGGCGAAGGCGAAAAAGACGAAGCGCCCATGCTCTACAACGGTGAGCAGGTCGGATCGGGCACGGGTCCGGAAGTGGAAATCGCCGTGGATCCCGTCGAAGGCACCACTTTTTTAGCCCAGGGCATGCCCGGTTCCATTTGTGTACTGGCTGCAGCCCCCAAAGGCAGCATGTTCCAGCCCGGCCCCGCCTATTACATGGACAAGTTGATTGTTCCCGCCCCGGCACGCGGCAAAATTGATCCCGAAGCACCCATGAAAGCCAAACTGCAGGCACTGGCCAAATCTCTCGGCAAAGATGTCAAAGAATTGCGCATTTTCCTTCTGAAAAAGCCTCGTCATGACGCCATGATCCGGGAAATTCAGGCTGCAGGCGCGACGGTTCGCCTGCAGACAGACGGTGACGTCAGTGGTGGCATCATGGCAGCCCTGGGTACCAAAGTGGACGCGATGATGGGCATAGGCGGCACACCCGAAGGCGTCATCTCGGCCTGCGCCGCCCGTGCCATGGGCGCAGATATGTTTGGCTGCCTGGCCCCGCAAAAACCCGGCGAAGCCGAAGCGATTGCCGAAGCAGGCCTGAAAGTAGGCCAATGGCTGAGCCGTGATGAACTGGTTTCCAGTGACGACGTGCTTTTCGTCGCGACTGGCCTGACTTCCGGCGACATTCTTGATGGCGTTACCCGTTCCCACTACTTTGTAGAGAGCGAAACCCTGGTCATTTCCGGTCACGACGGTATTTTACGTCGGGTCCGCACCCACCAGCGCGCCGACTGACATTTTCATTTATCCAAGGAGTGAGTTATGACTGTAACCCGTACTGATCTGGCCAATGCCATTCGCGTTCTGGCCATGGATGCCGTCGAAAAAGCGAACTCCGGCCATCCCGGAATGCCCATGGGCATGGCGGACATTGCCGAAGTCTTGTGGAATGATTTTCTGGTGCACAACCCGGCCAATCCGCATTGGGCCGGACGTGACCGCTTCATTCTTTCCAACGGCCACGGTTCGATGTTGCAGTATGCGCTCCTCCACCTGAGCGGTTACGATTTGTCTATTGATGATCTCCAGCAATTCCGTCAGTGGCACAGCAAAACCCCCGGTCATCCCGAATATCGCGATGCGCCCGGCGTCGAGACTACCACAGGCCCCTTGGGTCAGGGTGTTGCCAACGGAGTGGGTATGGCCCTGGCGGAACGTATGCTGGCTGCCCAGTTCAACCGCCCCGACCATGAAATCGTCAGCAACTACACTTATGTGTTTCTCGGCGACGGCTGCCTCATGGAAGGGGTTTCCCATGAAGCCTGCTCTTTGGCCGGGGTCTGGGGTCTGAACAAGCTTGTCTGTTTTTACGATGACAATAACATTTCCATTGATGGTCATGTGGATGACTGGTTCGGGGACGATACCCCGGCGCGTTTTGAAGCCTACGGCTGGCATGTCGTTCGTCATGTGGATGGTCATGATCCTGAAGCCATCAAAAAGGCCATTGCCCAGGCCCACAAACAGACCACCAAGCCGACGCTGATTTGCTGCAAGACCGTCATTGGTCATGGCTCACCCAACAAAGCCGGCACCCACGATGTACATGGAGCCGCGCTGGGCGCTGAAGAAGTCGCCCTGACGCGCAAGAATCTCGGCTGGAGTGGTGCACCCTTTGAAATTCCGGAAGCGGTTTACCACGGCTTTAACGCCAAGGCCAAGGGTGAAAAAGCGGAGAGCGACTGGAAGGAAAAGTTTGCCAGATACAAGGCCAACTTCCCCCAGGAAGCAGCCGAACTTGAACGGCGTCTGAGCGGTGAAGCCAGCCCCGAATTTGACGCCGCCATTGCCCGGATGATCAGCGAGTTCCGCAAGGAAAATCCGAAAATTGCGACCCGTGTTGCCTCGGGTAAAACCATTCAGGGTATTGCTGCCTCCCTACCCGAGTTTCTCGGTGGCTCCGCCGATTTGACGCCTTCCAACAATACCCGCTGGAAAGAAGCCATCGACATCGGCAAGCACCGTTTGATGGGTAACTACATTCACTACGGTGTGCGTGAATTTGGCATGTCGGCCATCATGAACGGTGTGTCCCTGTATGGCGGCTTCCTGCCCTTTGGTGGCACCTTCCTGATTTTCTCGGATTACAGCCGCAACGCGATCCGCATGTCAGCCCTGATGGGTATTCGCGTCGTCTATGTCATGACTCATGATTCCATTGGTCTGGGTGAAGATGGCCCCACCCATCAGCCGGTCGAGCAGGTCAACAGCTTGCGGCTGATCCCCAACCTCAACGTCTGGCGCCCTGCGGACGCCGTGGAAACAACCATTGCCTGGGAATCTTCCGTCAAGCTCCAGCGTACGCCTTCCCTGCTCGCGCTCAGCCGTCAGAACCTGCCGGCACTGCCCCATACGGATGAAACCGTAGCCAATGCCCGTCGTGGTGGCTATGTCATCAAGGATGCCGAGGGTGGTAAGGC
>NZ_JBYCKP010000253.1:0-2376 GCF_057473445.1 Acidithiobacillus sp. TH-A36
TCCCGTCGCCTGGACCTGCTGCGGGAAAGTGAACAAAATCGCATTTTCAAATTGATCAAGGCAGCGGGACTCCCTACTCTGGCCCCACGCCTGGAAACTTCCGTCTATCTGGATTTCATGAAAGTCGATAAAAAAGCGGAAGGCGGTCAAATCCGCTTCATTCTTCTCAATAGCATTGGCAACGCCCTGATTACCGGCGATGTGCCGCCTGCGGCCATTATCCAGACCCTGCAGGCTTTTATGGAGCGTAGTGCATGAACGAAATCAACAAGGCCACTGCAGAATTGCAGGCAGAAATGGCACAGCGCATGGCTCTCAATCCCGGGGGAACCCGGCGTATTGGTAATTTTGGCTTCATCGAACTGGAAGAAAGCTGGGGAGATGAAGCCACCATCATCAATACCGCCCGTATCAGCACGACCAATCAACGTCTGAAAAATGGGCATGATTTTAACGAGCGCGATCGCAATCTGCTCTACCAGCTGCTCCGCGATCAGCATGGCACCCCCTTTGAAACCATCTACTTCCGTTTTCGCTTTATTGCGCCCATTTTTGTGCTCCGCCAATGGGTCAAACACCGGGTTTCCAGCTGGAATGAATTTTCCATGCGTTACCGCAAGCCCATCTCTGTTGCCTATATTCCTGATGAGTCGGCACGCACGGTAGATGGTTATGCCGTTTTGGACGATACGGTGATGGCCGAATACGAAGCACTGATGGGTCAACTTTTCCAGTGGTATGAAACCCAGTACAGCGCTGCCTGCACACGCATTGATCAGGCCCGCGAATCCGGCGAACTGGCACCCAAAGAGGGGGGGCGTGACCCTTATCGGGGCCGTGCCCGGGAGCTTCTCCGTAACGTCATGCCCGTTGCTGCCTACTCGGATGTGTATTGGACCATCAACTTTCGTAGCCTCATGAATTTTTTCAAATTGCGACGCAAAAAAGATGCCCAGTATGAAATCCGCGAATATGCAGATGCGGCTTATGCGCTTTTTGCCGCCCGCCTGCCATTGCTGGCCGAAACCATGCAGCGGGTCATCGACGAGTCGGAACAATCCCCGTCCAGCGAGGAGCATGCTGGTCGTGCAGAATAAACCAGGCAGCGTTTTTCAGGGGATGCTGGCCCCCTACGCCGCCCGTGCCGAAAGCAGCCTGGGCCGCAAACATCCCGAAACGCCTCCGGAAAGCCGCAGCCCCTTTCAGCGCGACCGCGACCGGGTCATTCATTCCAGCGCTTTTCGCCGTCTGGAGTATAAAACCCAGGTGTTCGTCAATCATGAGGGAGATTTGTATCGTACCCGCCTCACCCACACCCTTGAAGTCGCGCAGGTTGGGCGTGCCATTGCCCGGCAGCTGGGACTGGATGAAGATCTGGTAGAAGCCATCGCCCTGGCCCACGATCTCGGCCATACCCCCTTTGGTCACGCTGGACAGGATGCCCTGCAGGAATGCATGAGCGATCTTGGTGGCTTCGAGCACAATATTCAGTCCCTGCGGATTGTGGACCGTCTTGAAGTCCGTTATGGAGATTTTCCCGGTCTGAACCTGAGTTTTGAGACCCGCGAAGGCATTCTCAAACATTGCGCCAAAAGCAAAGCCGCCGATCTGGGCGATGTGGGCGAGCGTTTTCTGCGCGGTACCCAACCTTCCCTGGAAGCGCAAATCACCAATCTGGCCGATGAAATCGCCTACAATAATCACGATATTGACGACGGCCTGCGCGCGGGCCTGCTGGATTTGCAGGAACTGTGCAGCAACAGTTTGTACGGCTCGATCTATTCCGAAGTACAGGATCGGTATCCGGAGGCTTCTAAAACCATTCTCCGTCACGAAACCGGCAGGCGCCTGATCAATCTGCTGATTAATGACCTGGTTGCGGAAACGCGACAGCGTATCCAGAGTAATCATATCACCAGCATTGCCGAGGTCCGGGCCAGTACCCGGCCACTGGCGGCTCACAGTCCGGAAATCGCTGGCCAAATCAAGTCGCTGAAAAGCTTTCTGTTTCATCGCATGTATCGGCACCCCCGGGTTCACCGGCAGGCGGAAAAAGCCAAACGCCTGGTGCGCCGTCTTTTTCACACCCTGCGCGAAGATCCCCGCCTGCTCCCCCTGAAATATCAGGCCCGCATCCAGGCCACAGATCAGCAGGAAAAAAGCAGGGCCCGCATAGTCGCCGATTACATTGCCGGCATGACCGACCGCTTTGCCATTGCTGAATATGACCGGCTCTTTGATCCCCATGGTGAAGCCTGACAAGCGGTTCTCCTGCGCCTCAGTATTTTCCAATCCATAAATGAGTCTGGGAAGTGGTTGTAGAGAATGCCCTGTCAACCGGTTTTCGGGGGCCGTCCATGGATCGTTTTGAATAGT
>NZ_JBYCKP010000254.1:0-12132 GCF_057473445.1 Acidithiobacillus sp. TH-A36
GTATCCGGTTTCGTACGCACCCTCAACGAGGTTCCGAGTCGTTTTGTTCGGGTCCTTGCAGCAGTTCGCGATCAACGCGCTGCCTAACTCAAAATTAATGATGAAGGAGTTGTAAAATGGCATTGTCCAAAGCTGAAATTTTAGACGCTATTGCAGGCATGACGGTTCTTGAACTTTCCGAACTGATCAAGGAAATGGAAGAAAAATTTGGTGTTTCTGCAGCCGCAGTAGCCGTTGCCGCCCCTGCCGGTGCTGCTGGTGGTGATGGAGCTGCTGCAGCAGAAGAACAAACTGAATTTGATGTCATTCTGACCAGTGCTGGTGCCAACAAGGTGAACACCATCAAGGTAGTGCGTGCCATTACCGGTCTTGGCCTGAAAGAAGCCAAGGATCTGGTCGACGGCGCGCCCAAGGCTGTGAAAGAAGGCGTCGCCAAGGCTGAGGCCGAAAGCGTCAAGGCCCAACTCGTCGAGGCTGGTGCCGAGGCGGAGATCAAGTAATCTGTTGTACACGTATTAAGCAGTTTATCTGGCTGGCAACAAATACGGTTGCCAGCCCCTTCATCGTTTGTGGAAAGCAGCTTTAGGTGTTTTCCCTGAACCTTGCGGTCGTCGCGCGGAGCATCCATGGCCTACTCTTTTACTGAAAAGAAACGGATTCGTAAAGACTTTGGCAAAAGCCAGAGCATTCTCGCAGTGCCATATCTGCTGGCTACGCAGATGGATTCTTATCGGGAGTTCCTCCAGGAGTCAACGGCTCCGGCGGCGCGCAAGGAAACAGGGCTAGAGGCGGTTTTCCGCTCGATTTTTCCGATGGAGAGCTACTCCGGCAATGCCATGCTGGATTATGTTTCCTATCGTCTGGAAAAACCGGCTTTTGATGTGGTGGAATGTCGTCAGCGCGGTCTGACCTTTAATGCCGGCCTGCGCGTACGGTTGCGCCTGGCGGTCATGGAAAAGGATGACAGCACCGGCGCCAAGCGGGTCAAAGATGTGAAGGAACAGGACGTGTACATGGGGGAAATACCGCTCATGACCGAACACGGTTCGTTTGTCATTAATGGTACCGAGCGCATTATTGTTTCGCAGCTGCACCGTTCACCGGGTGTGTTTTTTGACCATGATCGGGGTAAAACCCACTCCTCGGGCAAACTGTTATTTAATGCCCGTATCATTCCCTATCGCGGTTCCTGGCTGGATTTTGAGTTTGATCCCAAGGACCATGTTTACGCGCGCATTGATCGGCGTCGCAAATTGCCGGCAACTACTTTGTTACGGGCGCTGGGTTATGGTACGGAAGATATTCTCGAAATGTTTTTTGAGACAGATAGCTTCCATATTCTGGATGGAGAGCTGAATTATGATTTGATTCCCCAGCGTCTTCAGGGGGAAATTGCCAGCTTTGATATAGTCAACCCGGCAACGGGTGAAGTGCTTGTTGCTACTGGCAAACGCATTACTGCGCGTCATATCAAAGCGCTGACCGAAGTTCCGGGATTACAGCAGCTGCCCGTACCGGATGTGTTTGTCCTTGGGAAGGTGGTTGCCAAGGACGTCGTCAATCCGGAAACCGGTGAAGTACTGCTGGCAGTCAATGAACCCATTACCGGAGAAGTGCTCGATGTGCTGCGCAAGGGACCTTCTTTGTCTCTGCACACCCTGTACATCAATGAAATTGATCGGGGTCCCTATATTTCCGAGACGCTGCGAATTGATACATCCCGTGATGCGCATGAAGCGCAGATGGAAATTTATCGCTTAATGCGCCCGGGTGAGCCGCCGACCAAGGATGCTGCCCAGAATCTTTTCCAGGGCCTGTTTTTCAGCCCGGATCGTTATGACCTGTCGGGTGTGGGTCGGATGAAGTTCAATCGTCGCGTCGGGCGTGAAGAAATCACGGGTCCCGGAGTGCTGAGCAGCGAGGATATCCTGGCCGTACTCAAGGTACTGGTATCCCTGCGCAACGGCATCGGCGAAATTGACGATATTGATCATCTCGGTAACCGGCGGGTGCGTTCTGTGGGCGAGTTGATGGAGAACCAGTTCCGTCTGGGACTGGTGCGTGTTGAACGGGCGGTCAAAGATCGTCTGGCCCTCGCCGAGAGTGAAGGGTTGACTCCTCAGGATCTGATCAATGCCAAGCCGATTGCTGCGGTGGTCAATGAGTTCTTTGGCTCCAGTCAGCTTTCCCAGTTTATGGATCAGACCAATCCACTTTCCGAGGTCACTCATAAGCGTCGTGTTTCCGCTCTGGGACCGGGTGGCTTGACCCGTGAACGAGCCGGTTTTGAAGTCCGTGACGTGCATCCGACCCACTATGGCCGGATCTGTCCGATTGAAACGCCGGAAGGCCCAAATATCGGTTTGATCAACAGTTTGGCCTGTTATGCCCGGACCAACGACTACGGATTTCTGGAAACACCTTACCGGCGTGTAGTAGATCGTCGTGCAACGGATGAAATCGAATACCTCTCGGCCATTGAAGAAGGTAATTATGTTATCGCCCAGGCGAACTCGGTCCTGGATGATGATGGCCTGCTGGTGGAAGAACTCATCTCCTGCCGCCACAAAAACGAGACGACACTGGCTAATCGGGATCAGGTGCAGTTCATGGATATTTCTCCCCGCCAGATTGTTTCGGTCGCGGCGAGCATGATCCCCTTCCTGGAGCATGATGACGCCAACCGCGCGTTGATGGGCTCCAACATGCAACGCCAGGCGGTTCCGACCATTCGTTCCGATGCGCCCATGGTTGGCACGGGCATGGAACGGGTGGTGGCTATTGATTCCGGTGCAGCAGTAGTCGCGCGGCGCGGTGGGGTGGTCGATATTGTCGATGGTGCCCGCATTGTTATCCGGGTGAATGATGAAGAGACATTGGCCGAAGAGCCTGGCGTAGATATCTACAATTTGGTCAAGTACGCCCGTTCCAACCAGAATACGACCTTGAATCAGCGTCCGGTAGTCAAAGTCGGTGATGTAGTCAGCCGTGGGGATGTATTGGCGGATGGACCCAGCACAGAAATGGGTGAACTGGCTCTGGGTCAGAACATGCTGGTGGCTTTCATGCCCTGGAATGGATACAACTTTGAAGACTCCATTCTGATTTCGGAACGTGTGGTGGCAGAAGATCGTTATACCACCATCCATATCGAAGAATTCTCAGTATTTGCCCGTGATACCAAACTCGGGCCGGAAGAAATCACGCGGGATATTCCGAATGTGGCCGAAGGTGCCCTGCGTCACCTGGATGAATCAGGTATTGTCGTCATTGGTGCAGAACTGGCCCCCGGTGACATTCTGGTAGGTAAGGTGACTCCCAAGGGTGAAACCCAGCTGACCCCGGAAGAAAAACTGTTACGCGCCATTTTCGGAGAGAAGGCTTCGGATGTGAAAGATAACTCCATGCGCATGCCCGCAGGTATGTATGGAACGGTCATCGATGTCCAGGTGTTTACCCGCGATGGTATTGACAAGGACGCACGTGCCAAGTCTATTGAAGAACATGAGCTGAACCGTATTCGTAAGGATCTGAACGATCAGTACCGCATTGTTGAAGAAGACAGTTATCAGCGTATTGAACGTCAGTTGACGGGTAAGGTGGCTGAAGGGGGTCCCAATGGACTTGCTGCCGGCAACAAGGTGACCAAGGCATATCTGAAAGATCTGCCCCGCGCGAAATGGTTTGAAATCCGTTTGCGTTCGGATGAAGGTAATGACGCACTGGAACAAATCCGTGCCCAGTTGGAGGAACAGCGCCAACGTTTGGACGCGGAGCTGGAAGAAAAACGTCGCAAGCTTACCCAGGGCGATGATCTGAGTCCTGGTGTGCTGAAAATGGTCAAGGTGCATGTGGCCATCAAGCGTCATCTACAACCGGGTGACAAAATGGCCGGGCGTCACGGTAACAAGGGCGTGGTATCCAAAATCGTTCCCGTAGAAGATATGCCGCATCTGGCTGATGGGACTTCGGTGGATATTGTCCTCAATCCTCTGGGTGTGCCGTCGCGTATGAACGTGGGTCAGATTCTGGAAACCCATCTGGGCTGGGCTGCCAAAGGGCTGGGTAAAAAAATTGCCGGAATGCTCGAAAGCGATCTGGCGATGAAGGAAATGCGTGCCTTCCTGGCGGAAATCTACAACCGTTCAGGCAAGAAAGAAGATCTTGATAGCCTTACGGATGAGGAAATCCGGGAACTGGCGCGGAACCTGCGCGGTGGCGTACCGATGGCAACACCCGTATTTGACGGCGCTGCTGAAGAAGAAATCCGCGATATGCTTGAGCTGGCGGGATTGCCGCGTAGTGGTCAGGTCACCCTGTACGATGGTCGTAGCGGCGAAGCCTTTGATCGTCCTGTGACGGTGGGTTACCTCTATATGCTCAAGCTGCACCATCTGGTCGATGACAAAATGCATGCCCGATCCACCGGACCGTACAGTCTGGTTACTCAGCAACCGCTGGGAGGCAAGGCTCAGTTTGGTGGCCAGCGCTTCGGTGAAATGGAAGTCTGGGCCCTGGAGGCGTATGGAGCAGCTTATACATTGCAGGAAATGCTGACCGTTAAGTCTGATGACGTCAGTGGCCGCAGTAAAATGTATGAGTCCATTGTCAAAGGCGATTTCCGTATGGATGCTGGAATGCCGGAATCTTTCAACGTGCTGTTGAAAGAGCTGCGTTCGCTGGGTATCGACATTGAATTGGAACAGTCCAAGTAATATTTCCGCCCCGGGCGGGCAAGGATGGATGCGTTGAAAGACTTACTGAAGCTCTTTAAACAAAACGATCAGCAAGAAGAATTTGATGCCATACGGATAGGCATTGCCTCTCCGGACAAGGTGCGTTCCTGGTCATTTGGTGAAGTAAAAAAGCCCGAGACCATTAACTATCGTACTTTCAAGCCCGAGCGCGAAGGTTTGTTCTGTGCCAAGATTTTCGGCCCGATCAAGGACTACGAATGTCTTTGTGGCAAGTACAAGCGGCTCAAGCATCGTGGCGTGGTCTGTGAGAAATGTGGTGTGGAAGTCACCCAGGCGCGCGTGCGTCGTGAGCGTATGGGCCACATTGAGCTCGCCAGCCCTGTAGCGCATATCTGGTTCCTCAAGTCCTTGCCGAGTCGTATGGGTATGATACTTGATATGCCATTACGGGATATTGAGCGGGTTCTGTATTTTGAGGCCTATGTAGTGGTGGATCCCGGTGTGACCGCGCTGGAACGTGGTCTGATCATGAGTGAAGACCAATACCTGGATGCCCTCGAAGAACATGGTGACGAATTTGTCGCAAAAATGGGTGCAGAAGGTATTCGCGATCTGTTGCGAGGCATTCCGCTGGTTCAGGAAATTGAACGCATCCGTAATGAACTGCGCGAAAGTAACTCGGATACCAAAACCAAAAAGCTGAGCAAGCGTCTGAAAATACTCGAAGGTTTCGAATCTTCGGGGAATCGTCCGGAATGGATGATCCTGGAAGTTTTGCCGGTGCTGCCACCCGATCTGCGTCCTCTGGTGCCTTTGGATGGTGGTCGTTTTGCGACTTCGGATCTCAACGATTTGTATCGTCGCGTCATTAACCGCAACAACCGTCTGAAGCGCCTGTTGGAACTGAAAGCGCCTGATATTATCGTACGCAACGAAAAACGCATGTTGCAGGAAGCGGTTGATGCTCTTCTGGATAATGGTCGTCGTGGTCGCGCCATTTCCGGCCCCAACAAGCGTCCGCTCAAGTCGTTGGCAGATATGATCAAGGGTAAGCAGGGGCGTTTCCGTCAGAACCTGCTGGGTAAGCGGGTTGATTACTCTGGCCGTTCGGTCATTGTGGTTGGTCCCGAGTTGCGTCTGCATCAGTGTGGCCTTCCCAAGAAAATGGCGCTGGAGTTGTTCAAACCCTTTATTTTTAACAAACTCGAAGAGCGTGGTTTGGCGACGACCATCAAGGCGGCCAAACGCCTGGTAGAGCAGGAAAAACCCGAGGTTTGGGATATTCTCGAAGAAGTCATTCGCGAACATCCCGTCATGCTGAACCGCGCCCCGACCCTGCACCGTCTGGGCATCCAGGCGTTTGAGCCGGTATTGATCGAGGGCAAAGCCATTCAGCTGCATCCGCTGGTTTGTGCGGCCTACAACGCCGACTTTGACGGTGACCAGATGGCGGTCCACGTACCGCTGTCGTTGGAAGCCCAGCTCGAAGCCCGGACATTAATGATGTCGACCAATAACATACTCAGTCCTGCCAATGGTGATCCGGTCATCGTGCCGTCACAGGATATTGTGCTGGGACTTTACTATGTCAGTCAGGAGCGTGCTGATGCCAAGGGTACCGGCGGCATGTTCTCCGATATTCTCGAAGTACGTAGGGCTTATGAAACCGGTCAGGTGGGACTCCATGCCCGCATCACGGTCCGCTTCCGTGGCGAGCGCATTGAAACTACCGCCGGACGCGCCCTGCTCGGTGATATTTTGCCCGAAGGTTTGCCCTTCAGTGTCATCAACCGGGTGCTGAAGAAAAAAGTCATCGGCGAACTGATCAACACGTGTTACCGCACCCTGGGAATCAAGGATACGGTCATTTTTGCGGATCAGCTGATGTATACCGGCTTCCGTATGGCGACCCGTGCGGGTATTTCGTTTGGTGCGGGCGATATGGTGACCCCGCAGGAGAAGGAAGGCATTCTCAGCCGCTCCGAAGACGAGGTTAAAGCTATACAGGCCCAATATACGTCTGGCCTGGTCACCGAGGGTGAACGTTACAATAAAGTCGTCGATATCTGGTCAAGAGCCACCGATGAAGTGGCGAAAGCCATGATGGATCGTGTCAGCAAGGAAACCGTTGAACTTCCAGACGGCAGCAAGGTGCAACAGGATTCCTTTAATTCCATCTTCATGATGGCGGATTCAGGAGCGCGTGGTTCTGCGGCCCAGATTCGTCAGTTGGCCGGTATGCGCGGTCTGATGGCCAAGCCGGATGGCTCCATCATTGAAACGCCTATTACCGCGAATTTCCGAGAGGGGCTTAACGTTCTGCAGTACTTCATCTCGACCCACGGCGCCCGTAAGGGACTGGCGGATACGGCACTGAAGACCGCAAACTCCGGTTACCTGACCCGCAGACTGGTTGACGTAACTCAGGATCTGGTAGTGGTTGAACACGATTGTAGATCGGAAGAAGGCCTGCCCATGACTTCTCTGGTGGAAGGGGGGGAAGTCATAGAACCCTTGCGCGACCGGGTGCTTGGCCGCGTTCTGTCCGAAGATCTTCTGCATCCGAATACCGGAGAGATTGTCATCCCCCGCAATACCATGTTGGCGGAGCAGCATTTGGGCCAGCTCGACGCACTGGGTGTGGATGCATTGAAGGTACGTTCACCGCTCACCTGTCATTCGCGGCACGGGGTTTGTGCCCTGTGTTATGGACGTGATCTGGCTCGTGGCCATCTGGTCAATGCCGGTGAAGCGGTCGGTGTCATCGCTGCGCAGTCCATTGGCGAACCGGGTACCCAGTTGACCATGCGGACTTTCCATATTGGTGGTGCCGCCAGTCGTTCTGCTGCGCAAAGCAGTCTGGATGTGAAGCAGGGTGGCATATTCCATTATCAGTCGAATTTGCGCGTAGTGACTCACTCCAGTGGTCGTCACGTCGTTGTCGGTCGTAATGGTGAAGTGACCGTGACAGACGAACAGGGTCGTGAAAAAGAACGTTACAAGATGCCTTACGGCGCGACATTACTCGTCAATGATAATGCTCCGGTGACGGCAGGTATGCGGGTTGCAGAATGGGATCCGCATACGCGCCCGATTGTCAGCGAGGTAGGCGGTAGAATATCACTGAAAGATGCCGTAGAAGGCGCCAGTGTCGCTATCCAGACCGATGAAATAACTGGTCTGTCGACCTTGATGGTCATTGACACGAAACAGCGTCCGCCGCAGGGCCGGGATTTGCGGCCGGTCATTGGTATCCTTGATGAAAAGGGCCAGGATCTCAAGTTGCCGGGGACCGACTTGCCGGCACGTTATTTCCTGCCCGCAAGGGCGATTATTGCGGTACAGGAAGGGATGCAGATATTCCCGGGCGACATTTTGGCCCGTCTGCCCGCCGGTACCACGAAAACCCGCGATATTACGGGTGGTTTGCCACGTGTGGCTGAGTTGTTTGAAGCCCGTCGTCCCAAGGACTTTGCAATTATTGCGGAGCACGAAGGCATTGTCGGCTTTGGCAAGGATACCAAGGGTAAGCAGCGCCTCATCATTACCGACGAAAATGCAGAACAGCATGAGTATCTCATTCCCAAGGGCCGTCACGTTACGGTGTACGAAGGGGAGCGTGTTGTTCCTGGTGAGCAACTGGTAGAAGGCCAGCCTGTACCCCATGACATCTTGCGGGTGTTGGGTGTCCAGGCGCTTGCGAATTACATTGTCGACGAAGTGCAGGACGTCTATCGCTTACAGGGCGTGCGCATTAACGACAAACATATTGAAGTGATTCTGCGCCAGATGCTGCGGCGGGTAGAGGTGACCTCCAGTGGCGATGGAACGTTTATTACTGGCGACCAGGTGGATCGGGCCCGGGTTGAAGATGAAAATGCCCAGTTGGAGCGGGATGGCAAGGAACCGGCGCGCTTTACGCCGATGCTGCTGGGTATTACCAAGGCCAGCTTGTCTACCGAGTCATTTATTTCAGCGGCGAGTTTCCAGGAAACTACGCGTGTACTGACCGAAGCAGCGGTATCAGGAAAGCTGGATGACCTGCGTGGCCTAAAGGAAAACGTCATCGTCGGTCGTCTGGTTCCCGCTGGAACAGGCCTTGCCTACCATGAACATCGCCGGCGACTGAATCGTGGTGAAGTGTTGGCGACTGGTGGAGAATCATCGTCTGTTGCTGCAGAAGTCTTTTTGAACAGCGAAAATCCTTAATTTTGTAAGGTATGTCCGAGGTTTGCCTTGACAGTCAGGGCGAGCCTCACTAGAATGCGCCCTCTCATCGGTGAGGCTGGGTGCCATCATCGTACTCTGGAGATTGTAAATGCCCACATTAAATCAACTCGTGCGCAAGCCACGCAAGCGGCCTGTCGCCAAAAGTAAGGTGCCAGCCCTGGATGCAAATCCACAAAAACGTGGAGTTTGTACCCGTGTTTACACCACGACGCCTAAAAAGCCGAACTCGGCATTGCGTAAGGTCGCCCGTGTGCGTCTCACGAATGGTTTTGAGGTAAGTAGCTATATTCCTGGTGAAGGTCATAACCTGCAGGAGCACTCGGTGGTACTCATCCGGGGTGGTCGTGTCAAGGATTTACCCGGCGTTCGTTATCATATTGTGCGTGGTACCCTGGATACCGCTGGCGTGAAAAATCGCAAGCAGTCCCGCTCCAAGTACGGCGCCAAGCGTCCCAAATAAGCAAAGATTGAAGGAGTTGTTGCGCCATGCCCAGACGTCGTGAAGTCCCCAAGCGGATTGTTCTCCCGGATCCCAAGTATAAAGAAGAAGTCATCGCCAAATTTGCGAATGTCATGATGCGTGACGGCAAAAAAAGCACGGCGGAAAAAATTGTCTACGGTGCCCTTGAAATGGTTGCGGAGCGCAGTAAAAGTGATGCTCTCGAAGTATTTCGTAAGGCCATTGACAATGTCCGTCCGGTCGTCGAGGTCAAAAGTCGTCGTGTCGGCGGTGCTACTTATCAGGTGCCGGTAGAAATTCGTTCCGACCGAAGAATGGCCTTGGCCATGCGCTGGCTGCGTGATTCAGCGCGCAAGCGGAATGAAAAATCCATGGGCAACCGTCTCGCCGCCGAGATTCTTGAGGCAGCAGAAAATCGTGGAAATGCCGTTCGCAAGCGTGAAGAAACCCATCGTATGGCAGAAGCCAATAAAGCCTTTGCGCATTTCCGTTGGTAATTGACCGGACTCTCACCCAAAAGGACTAAACTGTGGCTCGCACGACCCCCATTGAACGTTATCGCAATATCGGCATTATGGCGCATATTGATGCCGGCAAAACGACTACCACGGAACGTATCTTATTTTACACAGGTGTGTCTCATAAGATTGGTGAAGTGCATGAGGGTACTGCCGTCATGGACTGGATGGCCCAGGAACAGGAGCGCGGCATAACCATTACCTCTGCCGCGACGACCTGTTTCTGGAAAGGTATGGATGGCCAACGTGCGGAACATCGCATCAACATCATTGACACCCCCGGACACGTAGACTTCACCATTGAAGTGGAGCGTTCTCTGCGCGTGCTGGACGGCGCCATGGCGGTGTTTTGTGCAGTGGGCGGTGTGCAGCCCCAGTCCGAGACGGTGTGGCGACAAGCCAACAAATACAAGGTTCCGCGTATTGCTTTTGTAAACAAGATGGATCGTCAGGGCGCCAACTTCAAGCGGGTAGTCGAGCAAATTGCGACCAAGTTGAAAGGGAACCCGGTTCCGGTCCAGTTGCCCATTGGTGAAGAAGAGCGTTTCAGTGGTGTTATCGACTTGATGAAAATGAAGTCCATCAACTGGGATGATGCTCTTCAAGGGACGCGCTTTACCGAAGAAGAAATTCCTGCAGACCTGCGTGAAGAAGCCGAAGCCGCCCGTCACTTTATGGTGGAAGCCATTGCCGACGCGGATGAAGAAGTCATGATGAAATATCTGGAAGGGGAAGAAATCTCCATCCCAGAGCTTCAGGCCGCTTTGCGGAAGGCGACCATTGCTGGTGTAACCGTTCCAGTTCTTTGCGGTAGTGCTTTCAAAAACAAAGGAGTTCAGGCTGCATTAGATGCGGTTTTAGATTACTTGCCTTCACCTGTAGATATTGAGGCAGTAGTTGGCACGGATCCGGACTCCGGCGCACAAGTTGTGCGTTCTGCTGATGATGAAGAGCCGTTTTCTGCACTGGCCTTCAAAATTGCTACTGATCCATTTGTTGGGCAATTGACCTTTTTCAGGGTGTACTCAGGCGTGCTGACGGCTGGCTCCACCGTGTTGAACCCAGGTAGGAATCAAAAAGAACGTATTGGTCGTGTGCTCCAGATGCATGCCAATGAGCGCCATGAAATCAAAGAAGTTTTGGCAGGGGATATTGCTGCTGCAGTGGGTTTGAAAACGGCCTACACCGGTGACACCCTCTGTGATCTCAATAAGTCCATTTCTCTTGAGCAGATGGAATTTCCTGAGCCGGTCATTCATGTTGCTGTCGAGCCCAAAACCAAGGCCGATCAGGAAAAAATGGGCATTGCACTGGGTAAGCTGGCTCAGGAAGATCCCTCATTCCGGGTGCGTACGGATCAGGAATCAGGACAGACGATTATTTCCGGTATGGGCGAGCTTCATCTTGAAATCATTGTAGATCGTATGAAGCGCGAGTTTAACGTCGAAGCCACGGTGGGTGCGCCTCAGGTCGCTTATCGTGAGACAATCCGCAAGACCGTAGAGGCAGAAGGTAAGTTTGTCCGCCAGTCTGGTGGTCGCGGTCAGTACGGTCATGTCTGGTTGCGTCTGGAGCCTTTGGAACCAGGAACCGGATTCAGTTTTGAAAATGGTGTGGTTGGCGGTACGGTCCCCAAAGAATTTATAGGACCTACGCAAAAAGGTGTTGAAGAAGCCCTCGAAAATGGTATCATCGCCGGCTTCCCGGTAGTGGATGTCAAGGTGACCATTTTTGACGGTTCTTATCATGACGTCGACTCATCGGAAGCTGCATTTAAAATTGCAGGGTCCATGGGTTTCAAAGCCGGTGCAGCAAAAGCGAATCCAGTGCTGTTGGAGCCTATTTTTGCGGTGGAAGTGGTGACCCCGGAAGAATATATGGGTGATATCATCGGTGACATTAACAGTCGTCGCGGCATGATGCAGGGTATGGAAGACGAAGCCGGTGCCAAGGTCATTCGTTGTGAAGTGCCGCTGTCGGAAATGTTTGGTTATGCAACGACTGTCCGTTCATTGTCACAGGGACGTGCTACATACACCATGCAGTTTGAGAAGTATATGGAAGTCCCCGGCCATGTGGCCGAGGCCATTGTCAAGAAAAGTCAGCGCTAGTCGTAACGGGAGAGTTCAAGATGTCCAAAGGGAAATTTGAGCGGACGAAGCCGCATGTAAACGTGGGAACGATTGGTCACGTGGACCATGGGAAGACCACATTGACGGCGGCGCTG
>NZ_JBYCKP010000255.1:0-4800 GCF_057473445.1 Acidithiobacillus sp. TH-A36
GCAGCAATTTGCGCAGCCTCGCGGCGCTGGAAGCCTAGTTCAACGGCGACCTGGCCGAAATCCGCACAGCCCAGGATTACGAAGATTCCAGCGAAGATCAGGCCATTGTTGCCGCTAAATGAGCGGCGGCCCTCGCCCTGATTGAGGATACCCGACAACGTTGGGAATCCCTGCTCAGGCTGCTCGATGACGACGCGGCCATGTATCCCGAACTGCTGGACGCTCCGGCGGCTGCGGCGCTGCAGCCGGAAGAAACCCTCATTGACCTGCTCCTGCGCGGGGCTTTGCGGGTCAGCTATCGGGAGCGGGCAGGAAGGCCACTGGAGGCGCTATTTGCGGGAGATGCCTTTAATGCCCTGCGCGAACGGATCCGGGAAATTCACGCAGAGCACAAACGCGCCCGCCTGTTCGTCGCGCTGCACATGCATGCGGGTGATGGCAATATCCACACCAACATTCCGGTTTTATCCAGTAATCACCGCATGCTCCATGAAGCGGACGCGGTGGTGGACCGGATCATGGCCATCGCCCTGGAACTGGGCGGCGTCATTTCCGGCGAACACGGCATTGGCATTACCAAAATGCGCTGGCTGGAACCGGAAAAAATAGCCGCCTTCGCCCGCTACAAGGCCGAAGTGGACCCCGGTAATGTCTTCAATCCGGGCAAACTGCTGGCAGGCTCCGGTCTGGACAACGCCTACACCCCCTCCCTGCAACTGGTGGAGCAGGAAGCCCTGCTCCTCGAAGCCAGCGAACTGGGCGAACTCAACCGCGAAATCAAGGATTGCCTGCGTTGCGGCAAGTGCAAACCGGTCTGCATGACCCACATTCCCCGGGCCAATCTGCTCTATTCGCCGCGCAACAAAATTCTGGCGACCGGCTTGCTGATTGAGGCCTTTTTGTACGAGGAACAAACCCGGCGCGGTGTTTCGCGGCAGCATTTTGAAGCGATGAATGATGTTGCCGATCACTGTACTACCTGCCACAAATGCATGACGCCCTGCCCGGTGGATATTGATTTCGGCAAGGTTTCCATTCATATGCGCAACATTCTCCGGGCGCGTGGTGAAAAATCCTTCAATATGGGGACCCGCCTGGCCATGAGCTACCTGAATGCCACTGAACCCGGCAAGGTGCACTTCATGCGTCAGGGGGTTCTGCAGACCATGTTCAAGGCCCAGGCACTGGCCCATGACATCGTCAAGCCCTTGCTGCCCAAGGGCCCGCCGCCGGCGACAACCGGCAAGGCCAGCATGCGTACGGAAGTCATTCATTTTTTACGCAAACCCCTGCCCACCAAAATGGGTGCCCAGACCATGCGCCAGTTACTGGCCATTGTTGATGACAAAACCGTGCCCATTATTCGGGACAGCAGCAAAGTCACGGACGACAGTGACGCCGTCTTTTATTTTCCGGGATGCGGCAGCGAGCGGCTGTTCAGTGACATCGGCTTGGCAACACTCGCCATGCTCCATCATGTTGGCGCCCAAACCGTCCTGCCTCCCGGTTATCTCTGCTGCGGTTATCCCCAGACAGCCGGGGGGCAGGAAGACAAAGGACAGGAAATTTCCGTGCGTAATCAGGTGCTTTTTCACCGGGTCGCCAACACCCTCAACTATCTGGATATAAAAACGGTAATCCTCTCCTGTGGCACTTGCATGGATCAGTTGCTGCAATATCAATTCCAGCAAATATTCCCCGGTTGCCGTCTGCTGGATATTCATGAATATCTGATGGAAAAAGGGATTGCTCTGGAAGGCGTCGCGGGCGTGCAATACCTGTATCACGACCCCTGCCATAGCCCCATGAAAACCCACAAACCCCAGGCAGTTGCCAGTCGCCTGCTGGGTCAGGAAGTGCTGGAATCGGCCCGCTGCTGTGGCGAAGCCGGAACGCTGGCCAGCAGTCGTCCCGACATTGCCACCCAGTTACGCTTCCGCAAGGAAGAAGTGCTCAAAGAAGGCGTTTTCCAGCTCACCGGCAGTGACAAAGCCGTAGACAACAATGTCCGTCTTCTGACCAGTTGCCCGGCTTGTCAGCAGGGTCTGGAACGCTACCGGGAAGATACCGGTCTGGATACAGACTACATTGTCGTGGAGCTGGCCCGTAAAATTCTCGGCAGCCAGTGGCAACAGGGCTTTATTGACGCCACCCGACAGGGAGGCATTGAGAGGGTTCTGCTTTGACGCAAGGGCCGGATCCGGTTTTCAAAAGCGCAATAGATGGCGTTCTTGATCTCCATGCCTTCCGTCCCAAGGAAGTACCTGATCTGGTTCGGGAATATTTACGCAGTTGCCGCGCTGCCGGCATTACTGAAATCCGCATCATCCACGGCAAAGGTAAAGGCGTGCTCCGTGAAACCGTACATGCCTTGCTGCGCCGGGAACCCATGGTCAAAAACTTTCGTCTGGCCAATGACCGCAGCAGTTGGGGAGCCACCCTGGTAGATATTTACCCGCCGGATGTAGCCCTGCCCGAGCGCCCGACCAGTCCCGGCAAAACAGTGGCCAGAGTCCATGCAGCCCAATCCGGCCCGGTCACCCTCCCCGGCTGGTACCGAATCATCCAGAAAATATTTGTCCGGCGCTAAAACTCATGAACACAGCCAACACATCCGAAGAAGGCGTCACCAAATTCCTGTTGCACTGGACGCCAGCCGCCGCTTCCGATCAAGCCGAAATTACTACCTTACAGGACTGGCGTGATGTGTTTTTCGCCCGCCAGCTGATCGGTGCGGATCCACAGCGCTATGGCGGTATTGGTTTTGGTAATGTGAGTTGCCGCAGCCCGCAGGGCTTTCTGGTCAGCGCCACCCAAACGGGAGAACTCCCCACCATGAGTGCGGAAAATTTCTGTATGGTGACGGGCTGGGATATCCGGGGTAACAACATCCACGCCAAGGGACCACAGCCTCCTTCTTCCGAAGCTCTTAGCCATGCGGCCTGTTACGACGCCCGCTCTGACATTCATTGGGTATTTCATGTGCACAGCCCGGTACTCTGGGAGGCTGCCGCCCGACTGGACATGCCTGCCACCCCTCTGGATGCGGAGTATGGGACCCCCGCCATGGCCGAGGCCATCAGCAGCATTATCCGCAATGCTCATCTGCCGGTTGTGCTGCAAATGGCTGGACATGAAGACGGCATCATCGCCGCCGGCAATAGTGCCGCCCAGTGTGGAGCACTACTGCTGGAGGCAGTACTGCGTGCTCAGCTTTCCAGTGCCTTGCGCAAATAAAAGTCCATGTCGGTCAGATTATTCAGTGCCCATTTACGGTAGTCATCGGGCAGATCAATAATTTTGACGCCCTTATGCTTACCAAAAGGCATGGTTTCGGGAATCCGGGCACGTTCACTGAACTCCCACAGGTCTTCCCAGGAAGAAGGACGCACCGCCAGAATCACCTTGTTAAGCAAAATCCGGCAAAATTTCACATCAGCCAGGGCCGAATGGGCATTTTTGAGATTATCCCGCGTTTTTTTGCGATCCTTGCTGAAATGAAACATGAGTGCCGACTGGGAGTGACTGTCCACTTCCGGCCACAGTTTGCGGGTCATGGCATAGGTGCAAATGCGTTTGACATCGGGTTTACCGATCACACCCCAGTCATAATCAATACTATGCCCTACCAGATAACCCGTATCTTCCGGCAAAGTAAAAGTCCGCGCCGAAGGACAATCCAGCAGTTCTTCTTCAAGAATATGGTGCACCGCCATGGCCCCCATCTCAATGGGCTTATCCGGGCGATAACGCTGCACAAACTGTTCTTCTACTTCCAGGGTCTTGAGATCACTGACTGCCAGCCAGGCCGCTTCGATCAGATCGGGCTCCACCCGCCCCGTGGTTTCCGTGTCAAAAATCAGTGCGCGCATGCTGGCTCCATCATCAATCCGAGAAAAGAATTGCAGGGTAATGATGTGTTCAGCAATGGGCAAGTCACAAATCGCCGATAACTGCCGGAACTTTTCGCCGCCGCCAGACTCTTAGCCCCGATCTGCTTTGTTGAAAGTTCAGCAGGACCATTGATTTATCGAACAGAAACCCCCATTCTTGAGATATACCCAAGCACGTTGCTTGTTTGAAGGAGTCCGTAAATGAATCAGGATCAGAACCCCTATCAGTTTCCCGACAGCATGAACCCCCAGGGAAGCCGTACTGGCACGTCCATTGGCGCATTGCTGGGGAAGACCTACGCGCTGCTGGCTGCGACTCTGGTCGTTTCGGCCATTGCTGCGGTTTATGGAATGAGCTCACCGTTTGCCTATGAACACCCCTTCATCCTGATGATAGGCTCTTTTGCCCTGCTGTTTGCCGTGCAGTATACCGGCGCTCACCGCAGTCCTTTTGCCATACCGCTGGTTTTCCTCTTTGCCGCCGGCATGGGCATGATGATGGGACCCGCGATTGAAATGTATCTGCGGATGCCCAATGGAGCCACCGTCATTGCCGAAGCGCTGGGCACCACCGCGGCCATGTTTATCGGTCTGTCCGCCTACGCCATGACCACCCGCCGGGATTTCAGCAACATCGGTGGATTCCTCATCACCGGACTGATTCTGGCCATTGTGGTTTCTTTATTGAACATGTTCCTGCTGCATCTGCCAGCCCTGCAACTGGCTATTGCCGGGGTTCTGGTACTGGTGTTCAGCGGACTGATTCTGTTTGACACCCAGCGTATGGTTCGCGGCGGTATTCAGGAACCAGTATTGCTGGTAGTCGGCCTGTACCTGGACATCATCAACCTGTTCATGGCCCTGCTGGAAATTTTTGGCGGCGGCAACCGAAGCTGAATTCATTCGT
>NZ_JBYCKP010000256.1:0-4712 GCF_057473445.1 Acidithiobacillus sp. TH-A36
ACCGGTGTAGATGTACGTTATCACAGCGTGATTTATGATGCCGTGGATGAAGTCAAAGCCGCCATGAGTGGCATGCTGGCACCGGAAATCCGTGAAAAAATCATTGGTCATGCTGAGGTCCGCGAAACATTCCGGGTTCCCAAAGTGGGTACTATTGCCGGCTGTATGGTCATCGATGGCGTTGTTCGCCGTAATGCCAAGGTCCGCGTGCTGCGTCAGGACGTGGTCATCCACAGCGGTGAAATGGATTCCTTGCGCCGCTTCAAGGATGATGCCAAGGAAGTCCGGGAAGGTTTCGAGTGTGGTATCGGTCTGCGCAATTACAATGACCTCAAAAACGGGGATATCATTGAAGCCTACGAAACCACTGAAGTCGCGCGTACGGTCTAGGAGTTGGCGTTGCAGCATACTCATCGTGCTTATCCGCGCGGCGCCAGGGTTTCTCACCTGCTCCGTGAAGAAATTGCCGCGCTGTTGCGCGAGTTGCATGGCCTTCCTGCTGATCTGGCGCTCTTGCCGCCCAGCATAACGATGGTCGACTTGCCTGCTGACATGCGTTCGGCAACCGTTTTCTTTTCCCTGATGGATGGTCCCGGGCGCGCCGCTGCGGTCCGACAGATCCTCAATGCCCAGGCGGGAGAAATGCGTCAGATACTGGGGAAGCGGCTGGCCTTGCGGCGGATTCCGCCATTGCACTTTGTTTATGATGCGCGCTTTGATCGGGGTGCTGAAATGGCAGAAATTCTGGCGCATTTGCCGCCCGCTGCGGATGAGGAAGCGTGATCATGACCTGTCAGCATGGCTTGTTGTTGCTCGATAAGCCGGAGGGTTTAACCTCCAACGCGACCCTGCAGCGCGCCAAGCGGATTATGGGGATCAAAAAAGCGGGACATACCGGCAGCCTGGATCCCATTGCCACTGGGCTGCTGGTCCTGCTCTTTGGCGAGGCGACCAAAGTCTCTGATTATATTCTGAATGCCGACAAGTCCTACCGGGCGACCCTGCGGCTGGGACAGACAACCAGCACGGGTGATCGTGAGGGTGAAATTCTGGAAGAAAAAGCGGTCACGGTAGAGCGTGCCGATATTGAAGCCATGCTCCCGCGTTTTCTGGGAGAAATTGCCCAGATTCCCCCTATGTACTCGGCCATCAAGCAGGGTGGCAAGCCTTTGTACGAGCTGGCGCGTAAAGGGATTGAGGTGGAAAGGGCGCCGCGTCAGGTGCGCATTGACGGTTTGCGCCTGGTAGAGTTCACCGGGAATCGCCTGGTCATGGATGTGGATTGTTCCAAAGGTACCTACATTCGCAGTCTGGCGATGGATTTGGGCGCGGCCTTGGATTGTGGGGCTCATGTCGAAGCGTTGCGACGAACGAGCACAGGGCCATTCAGGATCGAGGATGCATTTACTCTGGAAGCGTTGGCAGAGCAGCAGAAACAGGGTGAATGTCCGTTAAAGGCGATGGATCTGGCACTGGAGTATCTGCCCGCCGTCACCTTGACGGAGAACACCGCTTATTATTTGCGTCAGGGGCAGGGTGTGGTGGTGGCACATGCACCTTCGCTGGGACGTATTCGCCTTTACGGACCGGGTGCGCAGTTTCTCGGTCTGGGAGAGGTCATGGACGACGGAAAGGTGGCGCCACGCCGCCTCATGAGCGTAAACTAGGGAGTATTGTTTTTTTAGAAGTTCCGAGGAGAAGAATTTATGTCGCTGTCGCGTGAAGTCAAAGCAGATGTTGTTCAGGGTTATGCTACCCATGCTGGAGATACGGGTTCTCCCGAAGTGCAGGTCGCACTTTTGACCACTCGTATTGAAGGATTAGCTGATCATTTCAAAATTAACAAGCATGATCATCATTCCCGTCAAGGATTGCTGAAAATGGTGGGCCAACGCCGCAAGCTGCTGGACTACCTCAAAAAGCGTGATGTGAATCGGTATCGTTCGCTGATTGAGCGTCTGGGTCTGCGTAAGTAAGGAGAAGGTTTTGGCCATCATTCGGAAAGAGTTGGATTTCGGCGGACAGCCCCTGCACCTGGAAACAGGACGTATGGCGCGTCAGGCTGATGGGGCGGTACTGGTTTCCAGTGGCGACACAGTGGTTCTGGTGACGGCCGTTGGCCGTCGTGAAATGAAACCCGGTCAGGACTTCTTTCCCTTGACGGTCAATTATCAGGAAAAAGCCTATGCTGCCGGTAAAATTCCGGGGGGCTTCTTCAAGCGCGAAGGTCGGCCAACTGAAAAAGAAACCCTGACCTCGCGACTGATTGATCGACCCATCCGTCCCTTGTTTCCCAAAGGATTCATGAATGAAGTGCAGGTCATCGCCACGGTTCTTTCTGTGGATCGCGATCATGACCCGGACATTCTGGCGATGCTTGGTGCTTCGGCAGCCTTGGCGATTTCCGGTATTCCGTTCAGAGGTCCTATTGGGGGCGCCCGGGTGGGTTACGTCAATGGACAATATGTCCTGAATCCCAGCGCTGCCCAATTGGCTGAATCGCAGTTGGATCTGGTCGTGGCCGGAACCCGTAATGCGGTGTTGATGGTGGAATCAGAAGCCCAGCAACTGTCTGAAGAAGTGATGCTTGAGGCCGTCATGTTTGGGCACGCCGGATTCCAGCCGGTCATTGAGGCTATTGAGGCCCTGGCCCATGAAGTGGGTAAGACCAGCTGGAACTGGGTGGCACCCGTAGCCGATGAGGCTTTGGGTCAGCAGGTGCAGGCCAAGGCTTCGGGCTTGCTGCAGGAAGCCTACTCGTTGGTAGAAAAACAGGCGCGTAGTAAAAAGCTTGAAGAAATTCAGCAGCACGTGGTTGCAGAATTAGCCGCAGAAGATGCGCAGCGGGCAGACATGGTGCGTGGTTTTGTTAAAAAAATCGAAACCGGTATTGTCCGGGGGCGGATTCTGGATGGTGCGCCGCGCATTGATGGGCGGGACACCAAGACCGTGCGACCCATTACGATTGAGGCGGGGGTTTTACCTCGCACCCATGGTTCGGCCCTGTTTACCCGGGGTGAAACCCAGGCTCTGGTCGTCGCAACTTTGGGAACCAAGGGCGATGAGCAGATTATCGACGCTCTTCAGGGAGAAAGTCGTGATCGCTTCATGCTCCATTATAATTTCCCGCCATTTTCCACCGGCGAAACGGGCATGGTGGGGTCACCCAAACGCCGTGAAATTGGTCACGGTCGTCTGGCAAAACGGGCAGTAGCCGCAGTGCTGCCTGAGCCCAGCGAATTTCCCTACAGCCTGCGGGTGGTTTCAGAAGTGCTGGAGTCCAATGGTTCTTCCAGTATGGCGACGGTGTGCGGCGCTTCATTGGCCCTGATGGATGCCGGTGTTCCGTTGAAGGCCCCCGTTGCCGGAGTCGCCATGGGACTGATCAAGGAAGGTGAGCGTTTTGCTGTCCTGACCGATATCCTGGGTGATGAAGATCATCTGGGTGACATGGATTTTAAGGTGGCGGGTACCGAACAGGGTGTCACTGCCCTGCAGATGGATATCAAAATTGACGGTATTACCCGTGAAATCATGGCTGCAGCCCTAAAACAGGCCCACGCCGGACGTCTTCATATTCTGGGTCTGATGAATGCAGTACTCGAAAAAGGCCGCGTCGAACTTTCGGATAACGCCCCGCGCATTATTACCATACACATCAACCCGGACAAAATCCGTGATGTCATCGGGCCGGGCGGCAAAGTCATTCGCGCCTTGACGGAAGAAACCGGTGCTGCCATTGATATTCAGGATAATGGTACGGTCACCATTGCCACGGTGGACAGCGAAGCCGGTGCTGCTGCCCGTCGGCGGATTGAGCTGCTGACGGCGGAAGTGCAGGTAGATACCATATATGATGGAAAAGTAGCCAAAATCATGGACTTTGGTGCTTTTGTCACCATTCTTCCGGGGCGTGATGGTCTGCTGCACATTTCCCAGATCAGCAGCGAGCGGGTCAGTGATGTCCACGACTACCTCAAGGAAGGGCAGGCAGTGCGGGTGAAAGTTCTGGAAGTTGATCGTCAGGGCAAAATCAAGCTCAGCATGAAGGACATTACCCAGTAATTCTGGATTTGGCGGTTTTGACAAAAAATATCGAAGCTTCGGTAAGCACGCTGGATAACGGCGTAGTCGTTCTCAGCGAAAGGTTGCCGGGTCGCCAAAGCGTGGCCCTGTCCCTGACCTTGGGAAATGGTAGCCGTGATCAGGCTGCAGATGAAAACGGTTTTGCCCATCTCCTGGAACACATGCTCTTCAAGGGCAGTACCAAAAGAGATGGAGATGCACTGAATGCAGCGATGGAATCCCTGGGCGGGACCATCAATGCGTTCACCGATCGTGAGAGTACTGTTTTCCATGGCACGGTGCTGGCCGAGGATGCTCAGGAAGCTTTTGTGCTGCTCAGTGAAATGCTCACGCACCCACGTTTTGATCACGCGGATTTACGTCTGGAAAAACAGGTGGTCGCCCAGGAAGCCGCCATGGCTGCCGAGGACCTGGAGGACTGGGTACAGGAACGGGCCTTATTGGAAATATGGGGAGAGCACCCCCTGGCCTGGCCCGTGTTGGGCAAGGCCAGCTGTATTCGTGCTGCCAGCCGTAAACGCATACAGGACTATCACGAGCGGGTTTTGGCCGAATCGCCCCTGATTGTTACGGCTGTTGGTGCTGTGGATCATGAGCGTTTGTGTGGATGGGTGCAGCATGCCTTT
>NZ_JBYCKP010000257.1:0-1992 GCF_057473445.1 Acidithiobacillus sp. TH-A36
TTTTTCGATATACGCGCCCAATGTCGCCACTTGCGGGGGTTCGGGTCAGAGCTATCTCATGATACTGAATTACTTGCAGGGGAGGTCATTTGGTCAGCCACAATTTTATGCCGGAAGCCACTTTACCGATCCTCTCACCAGTAACGGCAAAAACGCCATGGGCGCCTCTCTGGGCCATCAATATGCGGGGTCACCGACACAAACGGGGAATCACTTGTTGGTTCCTTTAGGAAATGGTCGTATTAAAAGCCTGAGCTTGCCCAGCCCGTCCGTGGCACCGTTTGGGTGGAGGAGTCTGCTTTGAAACTTTGCGCGCTAAAATCAAAACCGTGCAGCCTGGGATATATTGGGCAGCGAGCACAAGCCATATTCAGAAACTAATAACTGCGCATATCTCGCCGCTTATCCTGCCGGTCCACGGTAGTTTGCCGTAACGCCGCCTCCACCATATCCACAAAATCCCCCAGATTGGGATGTGGTGGAATCAGGTCGTCCCTAAAGTCCACGTCAAACTCCGCCTCAATGTTCAGAGACAACTCGACCAGCTGCAAAGCCTCCAGGTCAACAGGATGGGCTTCCGGCCAGTCAGGAGCATCTTGAAAGCCAAAGCCGGCCAGCATGTGTCCGATTCGGCGCCGAATACTGTTTCCGGCTTTCGGTACGACGGGCAGTTTAGATGTTTTTGGGTAAGACATACGTTTTCCTTAGCAAAACCATATAGATAAAAGAATAACATGGGCAAAGTGACTGAAATTTGCGCGGCATTTCATCCAGAAGACTTTTCCGCTTTCGCTACCAGCACCGTGTCCCTATCCAGCGCATCGGGTGTTTCCGCATCCCACGGCGAATGACCCCAGATAACCAAGATCTCCCGAAGACTCGCGTCGAAGCGCAGAGAGGCGTCCCAACTGCCCAGAAGCGGCGAAGGCTCGGCCCACATCAGGCGGCGCACATTCGCTGCGACTTGAACCATGGCAAGAGGGGTACTACGAAAAAGAAACCAACGCTGATATACGGAACATAGCGGAGGCCATCCATCGGCTCCGGCATAACCCAGACAAGTCAGTGCGCTGACGTTTTCACGCATTCCCAGCGGATCATGCGTTTGAATGGATTGACACCAGGCAGACAGAGCGATCAAATCTTCGGAGCGGATTGTCGCTTGCAAAGAATAGGGAATCCCATGGGGCTTGTAGCGTGTGTCGAATGCAAGAAGCCAATTTCGGAGACGGCTAAGGTGTGTCCTTATTGTGGGCACACCCCAGGTCCTGGGGCCGTTCGCGAGCATTTCCGCCAAAGACGCAAACGCCTTCTCCGAATCCTGGTTGGCCTCGCCTTTGGGGTCGGCGGACTGGTTTTCTTGTGGTGGAACCTGCGGCACGGTGCCATCGGCGCGTTCTGGAACACGCTTCACCACCCCTACGAGTGATTGCAAGTCCGCCTGAATCTTGTGCGAAGAAAGCCTGGGTCGATATGTGTCGCTCTGCAGGGCAAAAAGCTGGAGGAAAAATACCAGTCGATGAAAACCGTCAAAGCTGCCCGCCACTTCCCATTCATAATGCAAAACCCCCATCGCCCACGCCTGACGCAACACGTCCTCCAGGTCCCGCGCCGCATCCAGACTACCGGCGAACATGACATACGGCGGCTGCGAACGGCGCAGATGCCCTTGGCAGGACGCGATAGTCCTGAAGCGTCCATTGGCATTCAGGGCCACCACCAGAGGCAGGACACCGCGATCAATCGGCACGGGCGCGGGGCGGTTTTCCGCAGTCATCCAGCATCCGTCTTGGCTTTGAGCCGTTGCGCATCCCCCACATATTTCGGAATCCCAACCACCGGCCATTTCTTGTTGTGCCAAATATGGCAGTGGACCAAATGCGCGTTCGTTTTTGCCATCAGCCACTGGAAACCGGACTGGTCTGGACGTTTGGGACCCGAACGGATCCCGGTCCCCTGGGGAAAAATCACCACAGTCCCGCCTGCTTTGAG
>NZ_JBYCKP010000258.1:0-12313 GCF_057473445.1 Acidithiobacillus sp. TH-A36
ATTGGTCGGGGCGAGAGGATTTGAACCTCCGACCACCTGAACCCCATTCAGGTGCGCTACCAGGCTGCGCTACGCCCCGCAAGAGCCGCTACTCTAATGCTTCGCTGGCGTCGGGTCAATGCTTGCCGGCACATATTTTTATCAATTCGGACAATTCAGTCCGCAGGTAGGTCAGGCGGTTGCCCGTGCTGGAATGCAGGCCGGAGGCATTATCCTCCATTTCGAATTCCAGTTGTGCCGCTGAGACCGGATGCCCGTGACTGGATTCGTTGCGCAGCCCCTGAAGTCGTTCACGAGCGCCGTGGATGGTGTAACCTTCTCCATATAGAAGCTCACGAATCTGTCGCGCCAATAGTAAGTCGTGGCGCTGGTAATAACGGCGATTACCTTTTCTTTTCAGCGGACTGAGTAGCGGAAATTCCTGCTCCCAATAGCGCAGTACATGGGCCTTTACCCCACAAAGCAGAGACGCCTCGCTAATGGAGAAATACCGTTTTTCAGGAATTTCTGGTAGCGCGGCGAGCTCTTTGCCAGCTTTACCCTTAGCCGTTATCTGGTTCGCTACCATTGACGTAGGCTTTGAGCTTCTGGCTCGGATGGAAAGTCACCACCCGCCGTGCGGTGATGGTAATTTCCACGCCGGTTTTGGGATTACGTCCTGGGCGGGGGTTTTTATCGCGCAGGGTGAAATTACCAAAGCCGGAGAGTTTCACTTCTTCACCCTGGGCCAGGTTTTCGCGAATATGATCAAACATGGCTTCCACAACACCTTTGGCTTCACGCTTGTTCAAGCCCATGGTTTCAAACAACATATCAACAATTTCTGCTTTCGTGACGGCCACTTTCTTTTCTCCCTATGCCCTGAGTTCTATGGAGCCGATTTGCTTCACTGCTGTGAGCATTCGCTCCAGTTCCATTTGTACATCAGCCTCAGTCAGCGTACGCTCACGATCCTGCAAAATGAGCGCAAATGCCAAACTGTAGGTCCCTGCCGGCAGGGATTCCCCCTGATAGCGATCAAAAATACGAATTTCCTGCAGCACCGCACTGGCAGCCTGCTGCATTGCCGCCAGAACTGCTCCTGCCTCAATGTTTTCGGGTATGACCAACGCCATATCCCGGCGCAAGGCAGGATAGGGTGACAACGCCGTAAAATGCCGCCCTTTCTGCAAATGTTCCAGCATCTCTATGTCCAGATAGAAGAAAAAGGCCGATTTGTCCAGGTCATAGCGCGCTGCGAGGGTCGGATGCAGAGCCCCGAGCATCCCGATTCGGCGGCCTTCAACCAGAATTTCTGCGGCCTGTCCGGGATGCAGCGCATGCTCAGTGGACAGGGTCTGGAACTCAAAATGGGTTTGTGGCCATAACGCCAGAATAGCGGCTACATCCCCTTTAAGATCAAAAAAATCCACATCCCGGGTGGGTTGCGCCCAGTTTTCACGATCTGCAGCGCCCCAGATACAACCCGCCAGGATCATGCTCTGTCGATCTGCCGAATAGACTCGCCCCATTTCAAAAAAACGAATACGATCCTGCTGACGCTTCGCATTAAATTGCAAGGTCTGCAACAAACCCGGCCAGAGGCTGGCACGCATCACCGCCAGGTCTGCTGACAAGGGGTTCAGCAAGGCGGGTGCATCCGCATTCGGCTGGAAATCATCCTGAGATTCCTGGCTGATAAAACTGTAGGTAATGACTTCGTGATAATCGCGGGCCTGCAAAATATGGCGCAATCTCTGAGATGATGACGGCTTATCGGGAACCGCCCGCAAGATGCCACGCGGGCGATGGGCTGGAAGACGGTCATAACCGTAAATTCTTCCCACCTCTTCAATGAGATCTGCCTCAATCCGCAGATCAAAACGATGGCTGGGGGCAGTGGCCTGCCAACCATCCTGCGCCGGATGGATCTGCAGACCCAAACGCGTCAGCAACTGCTCAACGTCGGTCGCCGCGTAGGGCATTCCCATCACCCGCTCAAGACGTTTTTGCCGCAATGAAATTTCGGCGGAAGCTGGCAACTGGCCCTTCAGGGTAAATGAACGGGAGGCACGCAATTGCGCGGCGACCAGCTCCATCATTTGCGCGAGCACGCCTCTGGCCACCTGCGGAGCCAGATTAAAATCCACGCCCCGCTCATAGCGCATGGCGGCATCGGTTTGCAAACCCAGTCGACGTGCGCGGCCCTGAATGACCTTGGGTTGGAAAAACGCCGCTTCCAGAATAATGGAACGGGTTTGCGCGGTCACACTGCTACGGCGTCCGCCGATAATACCCGCGAGTGCCAATGGTCCCTGCGCGTCGGCAATGACCAGCATATCAGGCTCCAGGTTCAGATCGCGGCCATCCAGCGCATCAAGGACTTCTCCGGTCCTGGCCCAGCGTACACACAGGCCACCCTGAATCGTATCAGCATCAAAAGCGTGCAAAGGCTGACCGGTATCAAACATCCAGAGGTTCAGCAAGTCCACCATCGGGTGGATACTGCGCTGACCGGCACGGCGCAAACGCTCACGCAAAAAATCCGGCAAGCGATTTGGTACGCCGTCAATCCACAATGCGGTATAACTGGGGCAGGCTGTTCTGGCTTCAGCATCTATGGATACAGAATAATCACCCTGCACGGGGTGTTGGGTGGAGTCCTGCTGAGACCACTCGGGGCCTTGCGTGACAGCTTGGGGATCATGCAGTTGCTGCGCCCCGAGGGCATACAGATCACGTGCCACGCCCTTTATGGACAGGGCATCACCACGATTAGGGGTAATGCCCAAAGTCAGAATTTCATCATCCAAATGCAGGTAGGTCCGCAGATCCGCACCTACGGGAGCCTCTGCATCCAGAATCAACAATCCGCTACTGCCATCCTCCAGACCCAGCTCACCAGCCGCACAAAGCATGCCCTCCGAACGCACCCCGCGCAGTTCCGAAATGCCTATTTTTTTATTACCCGGTAACTCCGCCCCCGGCAAGGCCAGGGGTACCCGCTGCCCTTCAGCCAGATTTGCAGCCCCACAGACAATCGTCCGCAGGGTACCGTCACCAGCGTCTACCTGAGCGATTCGTAGCTTGTCGGCTTCCGGATGCGCTGCCACGCTTTGTACCGCCGCAACGACCACAGAATGGAAAGGCGGAGCAGCAGGCTCGATAGCCTCTACCTCAATTCCACCCATAGTCAGCCGACGCGCGATTTCTTCCGTATTCCAGGAAAAATCCAACCAATCACGAAGCCACTGAATACTGATACGCATAGCCTTCGCTCCTCAGGAAAACTGCTTGAGAAAGCGCAGATCGTTCTCAAAAAAGAGACGCAAATCATTGACCCCATAACGCAGCATGGTCAGTCTTTCGATGCCCATGCCAAAAGCAAAACCGCCGAATTGTTCGCCATCTACTCCGGCAGCAGCCAGTACCGCTGGATGCACCATGCCGCAGCCCAGCACTTCCAGCCAGCCGGTTTGCTTGCAAACCCGACAACCTGAACCACCACAGATGACACAACCCACATCCACTTCTGCAGAAGGCTCCGTAAAGGGAAAATAGGAAGGCCGAAAGCGCACCGGCAAATCCGGTTTGGCAAAAAAACTCTGAAGAAAATCTTCCAGCAAGCCACGCAAATCAGCAAAACTGGCTTCTTCATCAAGAAGCAGGCCTTCCACCTGATGGAACATGGGCGTATGGGTAATATCGGAATCCCTCCGGTAAACGCGTCCCGTTGCAATCATCCGCAAAGGCGGCTGCTGCTGCTCGAGATAGCGAATTTGTACGGGAGAGGTATGCGTACGCAACACCCGATTCTGGTCAAAGTAGAACGTATCGTGCATCGCCCGCGCTGGATGATCTTCGGGAATATTCAGCGCTTCAAAATTATGATAATCGTCTTCTATTTCGGGACCATCACTAATTTCAAAACCCAAACCGGAAAAATATTGCTCTATCCATTCGAGTGTCTGACGGATGGGATGACTGCTCCCCAGCGCAATACGCCTTCCGGGCAGAGAGACATCTATCCGCTCAGCCTCCAGGCGGGCTTGAATCCATGCAGTTTCCAGTACGGTCCGGCGGGATTGCAGCAGATTCTGCACTTCCTCCTTGCGCACATTCAGTAATTGTCCGGCTTCACGGCGCGATTCTGGAGATAATTGTCCGAGTTGCTGCATGGCCTGGGTCAACAGCCCCTTTTTCCCTAACCAGTGCAGACGAATTTGTTCCAGCGCAGCAAGATCTGCAGCGGCCGCAATATCACGCGTGGCCTCTGCAAGGGAAGCTATGGAAGACAGCGACATATCCACAGCCTCCGTCACAATTAAGCGGCCAGCTGGCCCTTAGCCACCTCAACCAGACGGGTAAACGCCAGCTTGTCGCGCACCGCAATATCCGCAAGGACCTTGCGATCCAGCTGAATGCCGGCACGCAACAAACCATTCATGAAACGGCTGTAGCTAAGCCCTTCTGAACGCGCTGCGGCATTGATGCGCACAATCCAGAGGCTGCGGAAGTCCCGCTTCTTGGTACGACGATCCCGGTATTCATAAGTCAGGGCCTTCATCACCGCCTGATGGGCGATGCGGAAGTTGCTTTTACGTTGACCACGGAATCCCTTGGCGCGAGCCAGGACTTTTTTGTGACGGGCGTGGGCGGTTACGCCACGTTTTACTCTAGGCATGGTACGATTCCTCTGTCATCAAGCGTAGGGAAGCATGCGCCGCAAGGCAGCCTGATCGCTTCCCGAAGTCACCAAGGTGTGGCGCAGATGACGCTTCCGCTTGGTCGTTTTTTTGGTCAGGATGTGGTTCAAAAACGCCTGACGATGCTTAAATTTGCCGGATCCGGTGCGCTTGAAACGCTTGGCCGCTCCGCGATTGCTCTTCATTTTTGGCACGATGCTCTCCTATTTTTTCCGTGGGGCGACAATCATCACCATTTGCCGTCCCTCCATGCGTGGCCGTTGTTCAACCACCCCGACTTCTGCTAAATCCTTTTCTACCCGGTTGAGCAGTTCCATGCCCAGTTCCGGGTGAGACATCTCACGACCGCGAAAGCGCAGGGTAATTTTGGCCCGGTCTCCATCATCAATAAAACGCATGATATTACGGAGCTTGATCTGGTAATCGGCATCATCCGTACGCGGACGGAATTTGATTTCCTTTACCTGGGTCTGCTTTTGCCGACGCTTCGCTTCATGCTGACGCTTGCTTTCCTGAAAGCGAAACTTGCCGTAATCCATGATCCTGCAAACAGGTGGTTCCGCCTGTGGGGCAATTTCCACCAGATCCAGCTCGGCTTCTTCTGCGGCCGACAAGGCTTCCATAACGGAAACCACACCCATTTGTTCACCTTCCACCCCTATCAGCCGGACCCGCGCTGCGGTAATTTCCCGGTTGATATTGACTTCTTTCTCCGTCGCGATCGCCTTATCCTCCTCGCTAGCCTTGCCACTCCAGGGTATTCTGCCGCTCCTGATGCATTTTCTGCAGAGCGGTGCCCAGCGCAGCAATGCCATGGGAACCCAAGTCCTGACCGTTCCGATCCCTGAGCGCCACGGTTCCCGCTTCCTGTTCGCGTTCTCCGACGACCAGCATATAGGGCACCCGGCGCAGGGTGTGGGCGCGTATCTTATAACCTATCTTCTCGTTTCTCAAGTCCGTTTCGACACGGAGGCCGAGTTTGCTCAATGCTGCAGTGACAGATTCCGCATATTCGACAAAATGTTCACTGATCGGAAGCACCGCAACCTGCACGGGTGACAGCCACAAAGGAAATTTTCCCTCGTAATGTTCGATGAGCACCCCGAAAAAGCGCTCCACGGAACCAAATATGGCGCGATGCACCATGATAGGCACCTGCCGCGAACCATCTTCGGCCACATACTCCATCCCGAAACGCTCGGGCAAATTAAAATCGAGCTGGATGGTGCTGCACTGCCATTTACGGCCAATGGCATCCTGAATTTTCAGATCGATTTTCGGCCCGTAAAAAGCTCCGCCCCCTTCATCCACCTGATATTCCAGGCCCGCACGATCCAAAGCGGTCCGCAGAGCCTCGGTAGCTGTTTCCCAGATGGCATCACTACCTACGGAGTGCTCTGGCCGGGTGGAAAGGTTGATTTCGTAGCGGTCAAAACCAAAGGTGCCGAGAATTTTCTGAACCAGCGTCAGCACTTCGCCAATTTCCACCGCAATCTGATCAGGGCGGCAGAACACATGGGCGTCATCCTGGGTAAAGCCGCGCACCCGCATCAAACCATGCAGTGCGCCAGACATTTCATGACGGTATACCGTCCCCAGTTCCGCCCAACGCAGGGGCAAATCCCGATAGGAACGCAACCTGTCTTTGTAAATCAGAATGTGAAAAGGACAGTTCATGGGCTTGAGCTGATACGGCTGGCCTTCGTCCTGCATGGGATCAAACATGGATTCCGCGTAGAAGTCCTTGTGCCCAGAGGTATGCCACAGCTGCTCATGGGCAATATGCGGAGTAAACAGTAATTCATAGCCCCCATCCACGTGGGCACTGCGCCAGAAATCCTCAATGACCCGCCGGATCCGGGCACCCATGGGATGCCAGAAAACCAATCCACCCCCGGCATCTTCCTGAATGGAGAACAAATCCAGTTCGGTGCCAATACGGCGATGATCGCGCTTTTCAGCTTCAGCCAGTTGCTGCAAATAGGCGTCCAGATCTTTCTGGCTCGCCCAGGCCGTTCCATAAATCCGCTGCAACATGGGGTTGCGGGAGTCTCCACGCCAATAGGCTCCGGCCACCCGCTGCAACTTGAAGGCACCCAGTGACCCGGTAAAGGGCACATGAGGACCCCGGCAGAGATCCACGAAATCACCCTGACGGTACAAACTCAATGCTTCGCTGGCCGGAATATCACGGATAATCTGGACCTTGTAGTCTTCACCCATGCTCTCGAAGAGATCAATGGCGGCATCACGAGATAATACTTCGCGCTGGACGGAAAGATTCTGCTTTACCAGTTCGCGCATCCGGTTTTCAATGGCAGCAAGATCTTCCACAGTAAAGCTGCGCGCACTGGCAAAATCATAATAAAAGCCGTTTTCAATCACCGGGCCGATAGTCACCTGAACACCCGGAAACAGCGACTGAACCGCCTGCGCCAGCAAATGCGCGGTCGAGTGGCGAATCACTTCCAGACCTTCGGGACTGTCCTTGGTGATAATGGCTACTGCCACATTCTCATCCAGCACCGTGGAGAGATCCTTGAGGGCACCATCGACGCGCATGGCTACTGCTGCCTTGGCGAGTCCGCTGCCGATAGTGCGCGCCAGTTCCAGCCCGGTGAGGGGTTCAGGGAACTGTCGATGACTACCATCTGGCAACTGAATGTCTGGCATATACCCTCTCCAAAGAAAAAGCACCAGAGAGATTCTTCCCTCTGGTGCGGGATTTGGTAGGCACGGGCGGTTTCGAACCGCCGACCTCTACCGTGTCAAGGTAGCGCTCTCCCCCTGAGCTACGCGCCTGCAGCCAGCAAATGTACCCATTACGCGGGCTCCGGTCAAGATCTACGCAACATGGGCAGCACGTTAAAGCGCCAGATGAAACCGGGTATGGCAAAAACGGCAAACATGCACAGGGCAATCACATAAAATTCCCACCCCTGGGCATGAAGGCTACCATCCAGACTGTTTTCAATAGCCATGCCGATCAGCCCCACAATGAAGTACATCACCAACCACTCCACCAGGTACCACTGCAGGGCCTTGCCTCCCGCAACCGGGCGTATAAAAAACAGGCGATTACTCAGCCAGGGCAAATTGGCGGCCACAAAAGCCAGTAACATATAAAGTAGTACCCAATTATGCATACCCATCAAATCACTCCCTGCATGGCATAAAAACAGAATGCCATCAGCGGTCCGGGAATAATCCCCAGAACCAGCAAGGCCAGACTGTTGATACTGAGGGTAGCACTGGCAAGATCATCGCGCACGATCGGCCCGCTTTCCGGTTCAGGGGCATCAAAATACATGACTTTAACGACCCGCAAATAATAGAAAGCGCCAATTACTGCCAGCAATACGCCGATCACCGCCAACCACACATAACCCGCTGCAATGACGGCCTGGAACACCGCCAGCTTGGCATAAAAACCCACCGTCGGCGGAACACCCGCCATGGAAAACATGATGATGAGCATCAAAAAGGCATACCAGGGTTTGCGCTGCGATAATCCCTTGAAATCATCAATGCGATCCGCCTCAAAACCCGCCCGGGTGAGGAGCAGAATCATCCCGAAACCGGCCAGAGACATCAGCACATAAACAATGGTGTAGAAAAATGCGCTGGCAAAGCCAGCTTCTGTCCCCGCAACAATGCCCAGGGAAAGAAAACCCACATGCCCTACGGTTGAGTAGGCCAGCATCCGTTTCAGATTCTGTTGGGCAATGGCAATCAGGTTGCCTACAACCAGAGATACCAATGTCAGGGCAATAAATATCTGCTGCCAGGATTCCAGCATGCCGTACCCACCATCTACCAGCAGGCGAATAATCAGGGCAAAGGCACCGATTTTAGGTGCCGAGGCCAGAAAGGTCGTTACCACCGTGGGTGCGCCCTGATAGACATCCGGCAACCACATGTGAAAGGGGGCTGCGCCGAGCTTGAAAGCAATACCCGCCACGATAAAGACCAGGGCAAATACCAGAATCAGATTACTGCTGGTAACATTCACCAGTGCTGCAGCAATATGGCGAACCTCCAGGGTTCCTGTCAGTCCGTAGAGCAGCGACATACCGTAAAGCAGCAAACCCGAAGCCAGGGCACCCAGAACAAAATATTTCAGCCCTGCTTCGGTTGCGACCAGGCTGTCGCGATTGAAGGCAACCAGCGCATATTGACTCAGCGCCAAAAGCTCCAGCCCCAGATAGATGCTCAACAGGTTGGCGCCCGAGACCATCACCATGACCCCCAGCAGGGCAAAAAGCAACAATACGTAGATTTCGCCCCGGTATATGCCGCGATCCATCAGATAGCGTCGCGAATAGAGCACCACCATCAATACAGCAAGATAGCTGAACAATTCGGCCACATTGGTAAACGGATCCAGCACCAGCAAACCGGCGAAAGTCGTACCACTTTGTCCCAATTCAAAAAAGGTCAGCACTGCTGCACCCAGCAGCGTCAGGACCGTCAACACCGGAGCCACGTCCCGCAGTCGTTCACCCAGGTATAAATCCGCCAGCAACACCACGCAGGCCATGATCAACACCCAGATTTCCGGTATCGCAAAAGTCCAATGCAGCAGAAAAGCATTCATAGGCAGTGTCCTTCTACGCCGGAATTTTCGAAACAGCTATCTGCGCCACCAGATGCTGTACCGAAGTATGTACGATATCAAGGAAAGGTGCGGGCCATACGCCCAAGAGCAACGTGAACGCCGCCAGGGTCCCAAGCACCAGCATTTCGCGGGCATCGAGATCTTTCAGGGCTGCCACCTCGGGGTGCACAATTCCACCAAAAATAGCGCGTTTGAACAGCCACAGGGTGTAGCTGGCTCCGGTAATCAGACCAGTAGCGGCAAGAATCGCATACCACGGATTAACCTGATACGTGCCGAGCACCACCATGAACTCACCCACAAAACCGGAAGTCCCCGGCAACCCCACATTACCCATGGCGAATAACATCATCAACGCCGCAAATATCGGCATGACGTTGGCGACCCCTCCATAGGCCTTGATATTCCGGGTGTGCATACGGTCATAGAGCACGCCGATGCAGAGGAACATGGCGGCACTGATAAAGCCGTGAGAGAGCATCTGAATAATACTGCCTTCAATGGCGACACTATCAAACACGAAAAAGCCCAGCGTCACAAAGCCCATGTGGGCAATGGAGGAGTAAGCCACCAGTTTTTTCATGTCTTCCTGAACAATGGCCACCAGCGCCACATAAATAATGGCGATCAGGGAAAGCAGAATCATCAGCCAGGCGAGTTTGTGGCTGGCATCCGGAACAATGGGCAGACTCAGGCGCAGAAAACCGTAAGCCCCCATCTTCAGCATGATAGCGGCCAGTACCACCGATCCGGCGGTAGGCGCCTCCACGTGGGCATCCGGTAACCAGGTATGTACTGGCCACATGGGAATTTTTACCGCAAACGCCACAAAAAACGCAATAAATATGAGAATCTGCGCCGTCCTTCCCAGGGGGGTGTGCTGATAAACCAGCAAGTCGAAACTGTTGCCGCTGTGAAAATACAGGTACAACAAAGCCACCAGCATCAACACGGAACCCAGGAAGGTATACAGAAAAAACTTGATGGTGGCATACACCCGTCGTCGTCCACCCCAGACGCCGATAATCAGGAACATCGGAATCAGCATGGCTTCCCAGAATACATAAAAAAGAATGGCATCGAGGGCGCAGAACACGCCGATCATCATGCCTTCCATAATCAGGAAAGCCGCCATGAATTGGGCAACCCGGGTCTGGACATTACGCCAGGAGCTGATGACCACCAGTACGGTCAAAAAGCTGGTCAGCAATATAAACCACAGGGATATACCATCCACACCGAGGTGATAATAAATATTCAGGGAAGGAATCCACGAAACCCGCTCACTGAATTGCATGGCCGCAGTGTGCGTATCAAAACCCGTATAGAGGGGAATGGTAACGGCAAAGGCCAGCAAGGACACAATCAGGGCCAACCAACGCGCCAGCGCCGCACGGCGATCTCCAACGGCCAGAACCAGCAGGCCACCGACGATGGGTATCCAGATAGAATAGCTGAGGAGCGAAGCGTTCATCAGTGCCTACCCCTTCCAGATCACAAAATATGTCATGAATAAAATCAACCCGATAATCATGGCGAAAGCATAATGATAAATGTATCCCGTTTGCACTTTACGCCAGGACAATGCCAACTTGCCGATGCCGAAAGCGGTGCCATTGACCATCAGGCCGTCAATCAGTTTTTCGTCACCAACATGCCAGAACAACCGTCCAAACTGAATAACACTGCGTACCAGAACCGTATTATTAAAAGTGTCAAAACCGTATTTACTCTCCAGCAGCCAGGCTGCCGGACTGAGGATGCGGCTGAGCCATTCGGGTAAACCCGTATTCCAGGCATAAAAGTAGGCAGCACAAACAATACCCGCCACGGCCAACCAAAAGGGCCAGGCTTCCAGACCATGCACGATGAAGACGCCAGCGCCCTGCCAATGTGCGGCAATTTCACCGATGGTGTTGAACTGCGGAGCAATAACCAGCGAAGAATCGAGAAAATGCCCCAAACCTACCGGACCGATGTACGCCCAACCGGCATATACCGCAGGAATAGCCAATGCAATGAGTGGCACCGTAATCACCCAGGGTGACTCATGCAGATGATCCCGGATGTAGGGGTCCATGCGGGGTTTACCGTGGAACACCATGAAAAACATCCGGAAAGTATAGAGGGCCGTGACAAAGGCTCCCGCCACCAGCATGAACTCGGCCCAGCCAGCTCCCGGCAAGGTGGAAATACCCACAGCTTCAATAATCAGATCCTTGCTGAAAAAACCGGCAAAGGGCGGAATACCCGACAGTGCGAGACCGCCGATCAGAAAGGTGATGTAAGTAATGGGCATAGCCTTGCGCAAGCCGCCCATTTTACGGATGTCCTGTTCATTGGCCATGGCGTGAATCACCGAACCCGCCGCCAGGAACAGCAACGCTTTGAAAAAAGCATGGGTCATGAGGTGAAAAATAGCCGCTGAAAAGGCCGAAGCCCCCAGTGCAGCCGTCATGTATCCCAACTGGGAAAGGGTTGAGTAGGCAATAATGCGCTTGATGTCATTTTGCACCAGTCCGATCAGCCCCATGAACAAGGCGGTAATAGAGCCAATCAACAAAATGACGGTCAACGCTGTGGCCGATTGTTCATAAATGGGCGACATCCGGGCCACCATGAAAATCCCGGCGGTAACCATGGTCGCGGCGTGAATCAGCGCCGAAATGGGGGTTGGGCCTTCCATGGATTCCGGGAGCCAGACATGCAGCGGCACCTGGGCTGATTTGCCCATGGCACCGATAAACAGCAGCAAGGCAATCCAGGTCAGTACATTCCAGGGATGTCCGGGAATAATTTCTACGGTCTGGCCGACCAGATGGGGCACCATGGCAAATACCGTCCGGTAATCGAGACTGCCGCAGTAATGATAAATAGCCGCAATACCAATCAGGAAACCGAAATCACCGACCCGATTGACAATAAATGCCTTCAGGGCGGCGACATTGGCGCTTTCGCGCTGGAACCAGAAACCGATGAGCAGATAGGAAACCAGACCCACCGCTTCCCA
>NZ_JBYCKP010000259.1:0-12817 GCF_057473445.1 Acidithiobacillus sp. TH-A36
GATCATGGAAAAGTAACGGCAGACGGTAAATACTGTCTGTATCAATGGCTGAAATAACGGCTTTTTCAGTGAGATTGGAAAACAGGGCGATTTTGGCGCGATGATCTTCCGGGATCGGGCGGTCTGCCCGACACAACAGAACATCGGGCTGAATACCAATAGCGCGCAGCTCGCGCACCGAATGCTGGGTCGGCTTGGTTTTCATTTCACCAGCCGAGGGCAGATAAGGGACCAGGGTCAGGTGCATGAACAGGGTATTGCCGCGCCCTTCTTCCACGGCCATCTGGCGGATGGCTTCCAGGAACGGTTGAGATTCAATGTCACCCACTGTTCCACCGATTTCCACCAAAGCCACATCCGCATCACTGGCACCAATACGAATCCGGCGTTTAATTTCGTCGGTCACATGGGGAATAACCTGCACGGTGCGGCCCAGATAATCACCACGACGTTCTTTTTCAATCACTGTCTGATACACCAGACCGGTCGTGAAATTGTTGCGCTTGGTCATGCGGGTCGAAATGAAACGCTCGTAGTGACCGAGATCCAGATCAGTTTCCGCACCATCTGCGGTGACAAACACCTCGCCATGCTGAAAAGGACTCATGGTACCCGGATCGACGTTAATATACGGGTCCAGCTTCATCATGGTTACTTTGAGCCCGCGTGCCTCCAGCAACGCAGCAAGAGCCGCGCCGGCGGCACCCTTGCCCAACGAAGAAACCACACCACCAGTAACGAAAATGTATTTGCTCATAGGTCTCGACGTGCACGCGCTTGATGCTGTGCATGGTAGCCAATTCGGACCTAAGGCACAACGCGAACAATAAACAGGAAGGGAGAAACAGGAGGGTCTGGTAACCGGGCCCGCTGTAGCAGACCCGATAGGTACATTTTTCGGACCCCTTGTTACAGGGTAGCCATATCAATGACAAAACGGTATTTAACGTCGCTTTTCAGCATCCGTTCATAGGCCGTGTTGATGTAGTCCATGGGAATTATTTCAATGTCCGAACCAATTCCGTGTTCTGCACAGAAATCGAGCATTTCCTGGGTTTCCCGAATACCACCGATGAGCGAGCCCGCCAGCTGACGACGTTTGAATATCAGGTTAAAAACTTCCGGAGAAGGATGTGGCTCGGCGGGAACACCCACCAGCGTCATGGTGCCATCCCGCTTCAACAGGCTCAGGAAGGCATCCAGATTGTGGGAAGCTGCCACCGTATTGAGGATAAAATCAAAACTGTTGGCCTGCTCAGCCATCTGTTTGGGATCCGTGGAAATACAGACCGCATCCGCGCCCAGTCGTTTACCATCTTCGATTTTACCGGGCGAGGTCGTAAATAAAACGACATGAGCCCCCATCGCATGGGCCAGTTTGACGCCCATATGACCCAATCCACCCAAGCCAACAATGCCCACTTTTTTACCCGGCCCAACCTGCCAATGACGTAACGGCGAGTAAGTGGTGATGCCCGCACAAAGCAAGGGGGCCACACTGGCCAGATTTTTCTCGTCATGGCGGACTTTCAGTACAAAAGACTCCTTGACGACCACACTTTGGGAATAACCCCCAAACGTATTCTCTCCGCCAAATACCGGACCATTATACGTTCCGGTAAAACCATTCTCGCAATATTGTTCTTCACCCTCATCACAGGAGCTGCAATGCCCGCAACTGTCCACCATACAACCAACGCCTGCAAAATCACCTACTTTGAAATTTTTGACCTGATCACCGACAGCTACCACCCTGCCGACAATTTCATGACCAGGCACTGAGGGATAAATGGTGTTTTTCCACTCATTACGGGCTGTGTGCAAATCAGAATGGCAGACACCGCAGTAAAGAATCTCAATTTTGACATCATTCGGACCAGGCTGACGTCTTTCAATCTCATGCGGGGCTAAAGGGCTGGTAGATGATTGGGCTGCATAGGCTTTCGTCATAATATCTCCTTGAATCACTTATCGTGTGTACTTAACTGCCATCTGCCGACAAAGGCAGATGGCCCGTCTTGACCAGAATCAGGCAACCTTCCTTGCTGAAAGGCTGGTGGGTACTCCAATGGGGACTCCGCATCCAGGTTCCGGCGGGGTATTCGCCGTACTCATCGGCAAATGTTCCTTCCAAGACCAGTATTTCTTCACCACCATAATGACGATGTGCCTGAAAATAAGTTTCCGGCTGCCAGCGTACCAGCGCGGTATGCTCTCCCTCAAAGTCAGCCAGGGGGAGTACCGTGAGACCATCTACCAGACCGGATGACCAACGCGCCTGAGCCATGTTGACACGTACCGGCTGCAGATCCCGGGGATTGAAGTGGCGCAACTTCACAAAGAGGATGCAGCCCTCATCTGAATAAGGGGCATGGGCAGAACCAGGAGGATTACGCAGATAAGTCCCGGGACCATGAATTCCTGTCTCATCGGAAAACGTCCCCGTCAGAACAAAAATTTCTTCACCCAGAGGGTGTTGGTGTTCTGGAAAATGGGCACCGGGAACATAACGCACCACGGAAGTCGCACGGGCTGCTTCCTCCCCGTCCCGCTCCAGCAAACGACGCTGAACGCCCTCTGCCGGAGAACCCTGCCAGGGTAAGTCCGGGGTGTAAATGACCACCGTTTTGGACCAATCGGTATTGAGCTGCATCACTATCTCCTGTTATTACATACCGTCTGGTTGGTATAAATTTTAGGAAATAGCGACCCAAACGTCAAGTCGCGGAGGCTTAGACCAGGGGCAACCACCAGGCCAGCATCAACAGGGTCATAATCAACACGGGTGGAGTGATAAGCAGACCGGTTTTCATATATTGACCCCAACCTACGGTTACGCCCTTACGACTGAGCACATGCAACCAGAGCAAGGTAGCCAGACTGCCGATGGGGGTAAACTTCGGCCCCAGATCGCAACCGATGATGTTGGCATAAATCATTATCTCCCGGAGCATGGGATCTGCTGTGACCGGGAGATGATGAATAGCCAGCGCACCCACCAGTACTGCAGGCATATTGTTCATGATGGAAGACAGCAGTGCGGCCATGAAGCCGGTGCCCAGAGCCGCCACTACGGGGCCATGGCTGGCAAAATCATGGAGCGCTATGGTGACATAATGGGTCAGTCCGGCATTGCGTAAACCATAAACCACCAGGTACATGCCCAGACTGAACACCACAATGGCCCAGGGAGCGCCGCGCAGCACCTTGCGCACCGGAATTTGTGCATCGCGCCCCCCCTGCAACCAGCGACCAGCCAAAGCCAACATGATCAAGGCCCCGGTTCCGGTGACTACCGACACGGGTACATTCCAGTGCGCCGTCACAAAATAGGCTACCAACAATAAGATAAGCACCGGAAAACTGGCACGAAATACCAGATGATCTTTAATGACCGTCGCCGGATCCGGCAAATGCGCCGTAGGATAGCTGCCCGGCACACTACGCCGGAAATACAGCCAGAGAACCGCCAGAGTGGAAAGCAATGCCACTATATCAACGGGCACCATGACGATCGCATATTGTGAAAAGGTAATATTAAAGTAGTTGGCGCTGACAATGTTCACCAGGTTGGAAATCATCAGCGGTAAGCTGGTGGTATCGGCGACAAAGCCAGTAGCAATAATAAAAGCAAAAGTCGCTGTGGGAGAAAAATCCAGACGGAGCAAAATGGCCATCACAATGGGCGTCAACAAAAGAGCGGCGCCATCATTGGCAAAAACCGCAGCAATACAGGCACCCAACAAGACAATCAGGACAAAGAGCAAGCGACCGCGTCCCCCGCCCCAACGCGCTACATGCAGGGCTGCCCAGTGGAAAAATCCGGCCTCGTCCAGAATCAGGGAAATGATAATCAGGGCTACAAAGGTAAAGGTGGCATCCCAGACAATATGCCAGACAATAGGAATATCGCTCCAGGTAATGACGCCCGTTGCCAGGGCAACGACCGCCCCGCCCATGGCGCTCCAGCCTATGCTCAGGCCTTTGGGTTGCCAGATGACCAAAATCAGGGTGACGAGAAAAATGACTACGGCCAGCATGGGGCTATACTCCAGACAATTGGAAAGTGACGTTAGTCTTGACGAGGCGTTGATACTTGTCAATACTACAAGAAATGTTCGTGGATAGAATGATGGAAATTTCAAAAGAAACGGAAAATATTGTTCAGCAACTGGAGTCGCTAGCCTCTCCCGTGCGCCTGGAAATTTTTCGCCTGCTCGTTGAACAGGAGCCCACAGGACTGGTTTCCGGTGATATTGCCGAACATCTGGACCAACCCCACAATGGTATCTCCTTTCATTTGAAAAGCCTTCAACATGCCGGTCTGGTTACGGTGCAACGCGAGGGTCGTTATCAACGCTATCGGGCTGACATGAGAGTAGTTCGGGCATTAGTCGCCTATCTGACAGAAAATTGCTGTCGTGGTACCCGGAATTGTTCTTTACCCCAACCTGCAGATCTGCCACTTGACGAGGAAATACTGAATGAAAACTCCTGAAATCCTGTTCCTTTGCACCGGAAATTCCTGTCGTTCCATTCTTGCAGAAGTCACCATGAACGGACTGGCCGATTCACGTCTACACGCAACCAGTGCCGGAAGCCATCCTGCGGGTTATGTTCATCCGCGTTCGATACAGCTTCTCCAGCAGGAGGGGTTTGCCACGGAAGGCCTGAGCAGCAAATCCTGGGATGAACTGAAAACCACGCCGGACATTGTCATTACTGTTTGTGCCAGTGCTGCTGGCGAGGCCTGCCCCGCCTACCTCGGGCCTGCCATCCGCGCACATTGGGGGGTGGAAGATCCGGCCAAGGCCACCGGCAGCGAGGCAGAAATTGATGCGGCTTTTCAAACGGCATACCGTATTCTCCGGCACCGCATTGAAGCCTTGCTGAAATTGCCTGTTGCTGAATGGCTCGAAAAAGATCCCACTCAGTTAAGGCAGGAACTGAATCGCATTGGCACCATGGAGCCCTGAGTACATGGATACAGCCAATCAGAACCCAGTGATGATTCCTGCTGCCCAGGAATTTCATCTCAGTTTCCGGGTCAGCGACCTGGCTGAAAGCACCCGTTTTTACGAGCACTTTCTGGGGGTCGCGCCCAAGCAAAGCACGGCACGCTTCAGCACATTCATCGTCCCGCATTTGTGCCTGAATCTCGTTATTCTGGTGAATGACCGGGGAGAAGCGCTGGATACTTATAGTCTTTATCATGTGGGGCTGGGTGTGAAAGACCGGGCGGCAGTCATCGAAAGCTATCATCGCGCCATGGCGGCGGGTGCCGAAATTGTTAAGCCACCCCGCACTACCTGGCGCGGAATGCCTCTACATGAACTTTGGCTGCGGGATCCCACGGGCTACAACATTGAAGTGTACGCCCGCCTGACTGATGCGGAACTGGCAGAAATGCCTGCTGATCAGGAGCCTTTTTTCCTGGTGCCAGGCACTAAACCGAAATAAAACGCCTGATTTATCATAAATCTAAAAACGGAAGTTGCCGTGGGTGCTTTGCTGCGACTTTTGTTTTGAGCCGTTGTTGTTCCTGGCGAAATCCTGCGCCCGTCAGGAGAGCTGTCTGAGCCCAAAGGGCGAGTTCTCTCCTGACAGCAGGATGAGCCCTGGAACAACAGGCGAGGAACAACGGAGCAAAAAGCACCCACGGCAACTGCCGTTTTTTGGATGAATGATCTAACCGGTCTGGTATTAGTCTTCTAACAAAGACACTTCCAGATCGGTACCCAGAAGACGGGTTTCCAGTTTTTTAATTTCGTCCCGTAATGCTGCCGCCTGTTCAAATTCCAGATTGCGTGCATGGCGGAACATTTTCTCTTCCAGCTCCTTGATTTTTTTGGCAACTGCTTTCGGATCATTGAGCAGGCGATAAGTGCTGTTTTTCTCTGCCACCTTCGCTGCAGGTTGGGCGTTACGTCGATACACGCCCTCAATAATATCAGCTACCGGCTTCACAATGCCTTTGGGGGTAATATGGTGGAGCTCATTAAAATGCACCTGCTTTTCGCGGCGGCGATCTGTCTCTGCCATGGCCGCCGTCATGGATTTGGTGATCTGATCCGCATACAAGACCGCTCGACCGTGCAAATTCCGGGCTGCGCGGCCAATGGTCTGAATCAACGAGCGCTCCGAGCGCAGAAAGCCTTCCTTGTCTGCATCCAGAATCGCCACTAACGCCACTTCGGGCATATCCAGTCCCTCACGCAGCAGGTTAATGCCAATCAGCACATCAAAAACGCCTGCGCGTAAATCCCGAATAATTTCCACCCGTTCAACTGTTTCAATATCTGAATGCAAATAGCGGCATTTGATACCCAAGTCGTGCAGATAGTCGGTCAAGTCTTCTGCCATACGCTTGGTCAGGGTGGTAACCAGAATGCGCCAGCCACTGCGGATGACTACATGGATTTCACTGATCAAGTCATCGACCTGGCCTTTTGCCGGGCGTACCTCCACGAGCGGGTCCACTAATCCGGTAGGCCGCACCACCTGCTCGACAATCTGCCCGGAGTGCTCCATTTCATAGGGTCCGGGAGTTGCAGAAATCATGATGGTCTGGGGCATGAGTGCTTCAAACTCAGGAAACATCAGGGGTCTATTATCCAGCGCAGAAGGCAGGCGGAAGCCATATTCCACAAGGGTTTCCTTGCGGGAGCGATCCCCCTTGTACATCCCCCCGAACTGGGGCACAGTGACGTGAGATTCATCAATAAACAGTAAAGCATTGGGTGGCAGGTAATCCATCAAGGTAGGCGGTGCCTGCCCGGCGCTTCTTCCCGATAAATAACGGGAATAGTTTTCAATACCCGAGCAGTATCCCAACTCTGCCATCATTTCCAGATCAAAACGGGTACGTTGCTCCAGACGTTGGGCTTCTACCAGTTTGTTGGCCTTGCGGAGATCTTCAAGACGCTGCCGCAATTCATCCTTGATACTGTCCAGCGCTTCCAGAATTTTCTCCCGGGGGGTCACATAATGGCTTTTGGGATAAATGGTATAGCGCGGCAAACGCACAATGGTTTTCCCCGTGAGCGGATCAAAAAGCGAAACCCGTTCAATTTCCTCCCCGAATAATTCCACCCGCACTGCTTCGTCTTCACTTTCTGCGGGCCAGATATCAATCACATCGCCGTTAACCCGAAAGTTACCGCGTTTCAGTTCCAATTGGTTACGGGTGTACTGCATTTCTGCCAGCCGCTGAAGAATCGCACGCTGATCCATGAAATCGGATTCGCGCAAATGCAAAATCATGCCATGGTAAGAAGCAGGATCACCCAGTCCGTATATGGCCGAGACCGTCGCCACAATAATGACGTCAGGCCTTTCGAGCAGAGCTTTCGTCGCGGAAAGGCGCATCTGCTCAATATGGTCATTAATGGAAGCATCTTTTTCAATAAACGTGTCCGAAGACGGGACATAGGCCTCCGGCTGATAATAATCGTAATAACTGACAAAATACTCGACGGCGTTATGCGGAAAAAAACTGCGCATTTCCGCATAGAGTTGCGCCGCCAGCGTCTTGTTGGGGGCCATGATAATAGCCGGGCGCTGAGTCGTGGCAATGACGTTGGCAACTGTAAAAGTCTTCCCGGAGCCGGTCACCCCCAGGAGAGTCTGGAAAAATTCTCCATCCGTCAGCCCCTGAACCAACTGACGAATCGCCTCCGGCTGATCGCCCTGGGGCGAAAAGCGGCTTTCCAGAATAAGGCTTTTGTCCATTGGCCACTCCACGGGTTACATTTTGGTTAATAAACGGCAGATCGGCGCCCTTCCCTGATCACGATGCCTACTTTACAATATGCAGCTTGTACAAACATCTGTTGTTTGTTCATGCGCCTGTAGCTCAACTGGATAGAGCAACGGCCTTCTAAGCCGTAGGTCAGGGGTTCGAGTCCCTTCAGGCGCACCATAAAAATCAATTTGTTATGAAAATATATAGCTTCCTGTTTGTGCAGTTTCGTGTTTTTTGTCCCCCTATGGTCCCCTTTTGCAAAACATTAGGCGGCCGCTGCGGATGATTCCTTAACCTGAAACGGAATCGGCGCACCCGAAGAAAATTCCCTGCATCCGAAGATCTAGTGAAATTTAAGGGCCGATCTTGGACTGCGTCAAAGTCAATTTGAATCTACTATGTTTATTCATAGAGCATGGGAGCACGAGCATGAATCAGACCAAAATTCAGAAGTGGGGGCACAGCATGGCTCTACGCATACCTGCCACGACCATACGGAGTTGGGGCGTCGGCGAGGGTCAAGCCGTCTCATTGAATATTGAAAACGGCGCACTGGTAGCACGACCAACACAAAAGCGTTACACCCTGGACGAATTGCTATCTCAATGTGACTTTACTCAGCCCATAAGCGCCGAAGAGCGCGAGTGGATAGATGCGCCGTCAGCAGGAATCGAAGAAATTTGATGCGGTGGCCACGGCGAGGGGAGATTTGGCAGGCAAACCTCAGCCCGACATCAGTCCGTGAACAGCAAGGTCATCGTCCCGTGCTGATCGTATCGAGAGAAGCCTTCAATCGCTCTGGCCTGGTTTGGGTCTGCCCTATCACTCAAGGTGGCAATCAAGCTCGATTCGCGGGCTTTGCAGTCTCTTTGATGGGGTCTGGAACTAAAACACAGGGAATAGTGATGAGTAACCAATCCCGCACCGTTGATCTTATGGCAAGGGACGGAAAATTTGTCGAGATGGTCCCAGAGTCCATAGTCAACGAAGTGATAACCAAGATACAGGCCATTTTGGAATGACAAAATGAGTAGACTCACCGTACAACCCGCCGAAAAACGATGGAAAACGGATCAGTGACGCCAGCCACCGAAATGATTCACTCTCGTTTACTGAAGTAGCCGCATATTCAGGAAAGGATTCCCCTATTTTGAATTGCGCGTATTCCACTTTTTCTCCTGTGACCATCATTCTCAACGTCATCATGAATTAGAGCAGTCGTGTATCGTGCAGCCCCATTCTTCCCCATTTTTTCCAGTTCCCCCAAGGGATGCTCTGATGCCAGTGACGATGGGCTAAGCGGCGCAGGCCTTGGTGTTTGAGCCATACCTGCCGTCTTAAGGTGCAACCCCGGTGTCCCGTATCAACATAACGGCCAGATGCACACGACCTGGAGCTGGAGGCACCAGGCAGGTGTTTCCTGCAATAACCGGCATAGCGATGCGCCTTAAAGCGCGTTTGAATGTGAACAAAAGCGAATGGACTATTGTGCGGTCCGCATTTTCTGTGTGCTCTCACAGCTATTTTCGCCATCCTTCTGCCCGCCATGCCATGTCGGGTATTTAACGGCCTGATTAATAATCAGGATTGCAGGAATGCCTCACTCACTCACTCAACGCCGATCTTGAACGCTTACGCACCGCGCTGGTAGATAAAACCCGGCAGATTGAGCGCCTGCAGGCCTCGGCGCAGGAAATCGATAAGCTCGTATCAAAGGACACTCCATGACCAGATTGAACCGCGTCACCCTCAAACAACATCACCGTGTGCAGTCATGGTTTGGATGCAAATGTCCGGGTAATATCATGTGCCGGGAGAGGGCTGTAGGTCAGGGGTTCGAGTCCCTTCAGGCGCACCATAAAAATCAGCTCAAGACGAATGACTCCCACGGCGTCTGTTCATCCGCCGGCTGCGGATTTGCCAAAGGGTCAGCACCAAACCCACTGCTACGTATATAATCCCGGCAAAGAAGAGAACCAGAGGAGGATGCACGGCGATCAGGGCGACAACCAAAACGACAATAATAGCCAAAGCAAAAGGAACACGCCCGTGCAGGTCAAAGTCCTTGAAACTGCGAAAACGGACGTTACTGACCATCAGCAGCCCCAGAACATAGACCAATCCCAAGGCGATATATTCACTGATCTGAGTCAGCCAGGGATACCCCTCGCCAACGGCCACCCAGACCAGACTGGCCAGAACGGCTGCCGCAGTGGGGATTGGCAAGCCCTGAAAGTAGCGTTTTGAAGCACTATGCACCTGGGTATTGAAACGCGCCAGACGCAAGGCCCCACAAGCCGTATAAACAAAAGCACCCAACCAGCCGAATTTGCCGAAATTCTGAAGCCCCCAAAGCAGCACCAGAATAGCTGGAGCCAATCCAAAGGCGATGACATCGGCCAGTGAATCATATTCTGCACCAAAAGCACTTTCCGTGTGGGTCATCCGGGCAACCCTGCCGTCAAGACCGTCCAGAATCATGGCAATGAATATGACGATTGCGGCGGTACGATAATGGCCATGAATAGACGCAACAATGGAATAAAAACCGGCAAAAAGACTGGCTGTCGTAAACAAATTGGGGAGTACATAAACGCCCCGCCGGGGATACCGGGGATTCATGTTATGGACCCAGGCAAAGTAGCCAGACACTGCGCGCCGGACCGCACCCTCTCACCAATCCGCACCTGAACTTCCGTATCCAGTGGTAAATAGGTATCTACCCGCGACCCGAAACGAATAAAACCAAAACGCTGACCGGTGGCCACGTCATGATCGTTATGGACATAGCAGACAATGCGCCGGGCCACCAGGCCCGCTACCTGCACCACGGTGACATCATGTCCCCCGGGAGTTTTCACCCAAATCGCATTCCGTTCATTTTCCAGTGAGGCCTTGTCCAGGGCGGCATTAAAAAATCTGCCCGGGAAATACCAGACATTTTGTATACGTCCACTGACCGGCATGCGATTGACGTGTACATCAAACACATTCATAAAAATACTGATCTTAAGCGCTGGCCGCGACAGGTAAGGATCATCGACCTGCTCAATGGCAATCACCCGACCATCCGCCGGACAAAGGACAGACCGGGAGGACAAATCCGGTAACGGCCGACGCGGGTCCCGAAAAAACTGCAGACTGAACAAAAACAACAGATAAAAAATAGCCGGGAGGAGCAACCACCAACCCGTCAAAAAAATCTGCAAGACAATGGCGATGATCAGAAAGGCGAGCAGAAAAGGCCAGCCTTCACGCGCCAGAACAGGATATGGATAGTCAGTTTTCATGGGCGGAGCGTATCAGGACCGGAGCCATGAGAAAAGGGCGAACACCCAAGGCAAAAGACTTGCCCAAGAGAATTCACCCTTTTTCAAAAGTGCAAACAAATTTAGTTGCGTGAACGGTCCACAATCCGGTTCTGACCAATCCAGGTCATCATGGAACGCAGCTTGTTGCCCACCACTTCAATAGGATGCTCAGCACCTATCCGGCGCATGGCCTGCATGGTCGCCTTGCCAGCCTGATTTTCCAGAATGAATTCCCTGGCGAACTGGCCCGTCTGGATTTCGGTGAGGATTTTCTTCATCTCGGCCTTGGTGTCAGCATTCACCACACGCGGGCCACGGGTGAGGTCGCCATATTCTGCCGTGTTGGAGATGGAGTAACGCATGTTGGCAATACCCCCCTCGTACATCAGATCGACAATCAGCTTCAGCTCGTGCATACACTCAAAATAGGCCATTTCCGGCGCATATCCTGCTTCGACCAGCGTTTCAAAACCGGCCTGTACCAGGGCCGTGGCGCCGCCGCAGAGTACCGCCTGCTCACCAAACAAATCGGTTTCGGTTTCTTCACGGAAGGACGTTTCGATGACACCAGCGCGGGTACCGCCATTGGCCTTGGCATAAGCCAGAGCAATGTTGGTGGCGTTGCCACTGGCATCCTGATGCACAGCAATCAGACTGGGCACCCCACCTCCCTGGGTGTAAGTGGAACGGACCAGATGGCCGGGACCTTTGGGTGCCACCAGGAAGCAGTCGAGATCGGCGCGGGGATGAATCTGACCGAAATGCACGTTAAAGCCGTGTGCGAATACCAGTGCCGCACCCTGTTTGATTTTGGGCGCAATTTCATCGCGATACAAAGCGGCCTGGCCTTCATCCGGCGTCAGAATCATGACCACATCGGCGCTGGCCACCGCTTCACCGACCTCTTTCACTTCCAGACCGGACTTGACGGCCTTGTCCCAGGAAGTGGAGTCCTTACGCAGACCCACCACTACGGAGACCCCGGAATCCTTGAGATTCAGCGCATGGGCATGGCCTTGTGAGCCGTAACCAATGATGGCCACTTTCTTTTTCTGGATAAGGGCCAAATCAGCATCGTTATCGTAATAAACTTTCATGTAAACCTCTGCGTATGTACAAAAAATGAATAATAATCAGGAAAATCAGATAGCCTTGGCCCCACGGCTGATGGCGCTGGCGCCACTGCGCACCACCTCAATGACCATACCCGGGTCCAGAGCGTGAATAAAGGCATCCAGCTTGTCACCAGGACCGGTAAGCTCAATGGTGTAAGAGCGATCGGTGACATCAATGATCCGCCCCCGGAAAATATCCGAAAGCCGCTTCACCTCTTCGCGATCAGGGCCGACAGCGTGAACCTTGATCAGCATCAGCTCGCGTTCAATGTGTGGTCCCTCACTGAGATCATGCACGCGAATCACTTCAACCAGCTTGTTCAACTGTTTGAGTACCTGCTCCATGATTTCTTCGGAACCGCTGGTGGCCACAGTCATGCGCGAGATGCTGGCATCATGGGTTGGCGCTACCGTCATGGCTTCAATGTTATAACCCCGCGCCGAAAATAAACCCGCCACCCGCGACAAGGCACCCGCTTCGTTTTCCAATAAAATAGAAATGATATGGCGCATGCTTACACCAGGATCATTTCAGAAAGTGCCGCACCAGCAGGCACCATGGGATAAACATTCTCCTTGGCATCCACGCGGAAATCCATGAATACCATACGATCCTTGAGGCGTAAGGCTTCGCGGATGACTGGCTC
>NZ_JBYCKP010000260.1:0-1514 GCF_057473445.1 Acidithiobacillus sp. TH-A36
ATGCGCGCAGCACCGAAGATGTGCTGATTCTTGCCCGTGGTGGTGGCAGCACGGAAGATCTCTGGTGTTTCAATGAAGAAATGGTGGCCCGTGCCATCCGTGCCTCGCGCATTCCGGTAGTCACCGGAATTGGTCACGAAATTGACTTTACCATTGCGGACTTTGCCAGTGATCTACGAGCGGCCACTCCCACCGCCGCTGCAGAAGCGGTCAGTCCTGATCGGAGCGAGTGGCTTCCCAAAGTTCAGACTCAACATCATCAGATTGAAAAACTCATGTTCAGAAAGCTGCAGGATGAATCCCAGCGCCTCGATTTTTTGCGGATGCGCTTGCGCCATCCTGGAGAAGGTTTGGATGCGGCCCAACGACGCCTGCAACTCGCTCGTGAGAACCTGTCTCGAGCCATGACCTTGCAGCTGTCATCGCGAGCGCAGCAACTCGCCTATCTCCAGGAGCGACGAGCGCGCCAGGATCCAGGACAACGTCTGCAGATTCTGGAAAAGCAACTGCGCGAAAGCCAGAAAAATCTGGGAACCGTCATGCTCGATATTTTGCAGCGAGCGGGCCTTCGCCAGCAGCAATCCACCGCTGCACTGCGATTTCTGGATCCTCTGGCAGTATTGCAAAGAGGCTTTGCGGTAATACGGGATCCATCCGGAAGAGTTATTTTCGACAGTCAGAGCACCCATCCCGGTGAACAACTGGTAGCTACTTTAGCTAGAGGCCGCATTCACTGTGAAGTGACCCGTTCTGACCCGGAGAATCCATGAATACCCTGCGTCAGGATGCTTGCGCCTATCGACAAAAGCTAGGCTGACGCTTTACTCTTCCCACTCGCTGCCGCTGACCCAGTGGTGAATTTATTCTGAACAGGGTGGATCCCTGCAATTCCGAGGAGTCTTCATGACCAATCCACAAGTCGTACTGCATAGCAACAAGGGCGATATTGTCATCGAACTGGATGCCGAAAAGGCCCCCAACACGGTCGAAAACTTTTTGAGCTATGTTGATGAAGGTTTTTTTGATGAAACCATTTTTCATCGGGTCATTCCCGGTTTTATGGTTCAGGGCGGCGGTTTTACGGCAGATATGCAGCAGAAAAAAACCCATGCGCCCATCCAGAATGAGGCGGAAAACGGTTTGAAGAACCTGCGCGGGACTCTGTCCATGGCCCGCACCAACGATCCCCATTCAGCCACAGCCCAGTTTTTCATCAATCTGACCGACAATGATTTCCTCAACTTCAAAGCCGCTTCGGGTACCGGTTGGGGCTATGCGGTCTTTGCAAAGGTAGTCAGCGGCATGGAAGTGGTGGACGAAATCGCCAAAGTGCCTACCGGCAATAAAGGTATGCACCAGGATGTGCCCAAGGAAACCGTCACCATTGAAAAGGGCGAGCGTATCGCTACGGCCTGACATGCCCTATCTGGATGTGGATTTTGAAGACGGACCGATCTGGTTCATTTCTGATCTGCACCTGAGCCCCCAGCAGCCTGCCCTGACCCGGCTTTTTC
>NZ_JBYCKP010000261.1:0-7568 GCF_057473445.1 Acidithiobacillus sp. TH-A36
GCCATTGAATACGATTTTCTCGATCCGCGTGATTTGCACGCCAGTCTGGAAAGCCAGCGCCTGCCCGGACTTTTTTGTGCCGGCCAGATCAACGGCACCACCGGCTATGAAGAAGCTGCCGCACAGGGCCTGCTGGCGGGTCTCAATGCGGCACGGCGGGCGCGGTCACAGTCTGCCTGGGTGCCGGGGCGTCATGAGGCGTATCTGGGCGTAATGGTGGACGATCTGGTCACCCGGGGGCTGGATGAACCCTATCGGATGTTTACCAGCCGGGCCGAATATCGCCTGCAATTGCGTGAAGATAATGCCGATATGCGCCTGACTCCGCAGGGTCGCGAACTTAGGTTGGTGGATGATGCACGCTGGGCAGCCTTCACCCGCAAACAGGATGATCTGGAAGCCGAGCGCGGGCGTTTCCAGAGTGTGCGCATTCGCCCCGAAGATGCAGCAGCGCAGCGGGTTGCCGCGCATGTGGGTCAGGCCCTGAACCGGGACGTAACCGCGCTGGAATTGTTGCGTCGCCCCGATTGGGATTACGCCAGCCTGACAACGGCTCTGGACATCCCGGTTTGTGCGGACCCACGCGTCAGCGAACAGTTGGAGATTGAGTGCAAATATTCGGGTTACATTGCCAGGCAGCAGGACGAAATTGAGCGCGCCGTCCGCTGGGAGGGCATGGCCATTCCTGAGGACATGGATTATGCCTCGGTGCGCGGGTTGTCCACGGAAGTCAGGCAACGCCTGAGTCGCCAGCGTCCGCAAACCATTGGGCTGGCCAGCCGCATTCCGGGCGTCACTCCGGCAGCCGTGTCGCTGTTGTTGATTCACGTGAAACGCCGCAGCTTGCCGCAGGCAGGCTGATGCCGTCCGCTTCTGCCCTGCCAGAACAACTGGCCGAGGCTCTGGACGCCGGTCTTGCGCTCATGCAACTGGATTCGGTTCATCCCGATCAGCGCCAGTTGCTGATTCAGTATGTGCTACTCCTTCAGCGTTGGAACAGTACCCACAATCTGACCGCCGTGCGTGACCCGCTCGAAATGATCTCCCGGCATCTGCTGGACAGTCTTGCTGTGCTGCCTTTTCTGGATGCCGGGCAGGTGGCGGATATTGGCAGCGGTGCGGGTTTGCCGGGAATTCCTTTGGCCATTTGCCGACCGGATCAGGCCTTTACGCTGGTGGAGCCCTCCAGCAAGCGCGTGGCTTTTTTACGCAGTGTGCTGGCCGAACTCGGCCTGAGCCATGTGCAGGTGGTCCCCACGACTAGCGAAAAATACCAGCCCGAAAACTTGCCAGATATTCTCATCAGTCGCGCCACGGCTCCCCTCGCGCGTCTGGATGCAATGACCATCCATCTGCAGGGTCCGCAGAGCAGGGTGCTGGCTATGAAGGGGCCCGGTGTCGAAGAAGAACTGGCCGAATGGCCCCGCGCGGCTGCGCTGGAGCTGCGTTGTCACGACTTGCAGGTGCCGGGTTCGCCGCTGCGCAAGCTCTTGATTTGGACGAATCCGCTGCAGATGCCCTAGCCCCCCGCGAGCTGACAGGGTATTCTTGCGCGATTGTAGACTTCATCGGAAGATCACCTCAAAACATGCGCATTGTTGCTGTTGCCAATCAGAAAGGTGGTGTGGGAAAAACCACGACTGCCGTCAATCTGGCTGCCGGACTTGTCCAGACGGGCAAACGGGTGCTGCTGGTTGATCTGGATCCGCAAGCCAATGCCAGCACCGGGTTGGGCAAGGTGGGTAATACGGCTAGCAGCATTTATCACGTGTTGCTGGGGGAATTGCCGCTCGGCGCGGTGCTGCATGCAGTCTCCCCTGCTGGACTTTTTCTCGCCCCCTCCAGCCCCGATCTGGCCGGGGCCGAAGTGGAAATCTACCCGCGTGCTGATCGAGAACAGCATCTGAAACGAGCTTTGGCCGAAGCGGCGGACTTCGATTATATCCTCATTGATTGCCCGCCCGCCCTGAATATGCTGACCATCAATGCCCTGGTCGCGGCAAACCGTGTGCTGATTCCCATGCAATGTGAATATTATGCCCTGGAAGGCCTCACGCAGTTGCTGAATACCGTCCGGCGGGTGCGCGCCCAACTGAATCCTCGTCTGGAAGTGGATGGCCTGTTGCGCACCATGTTCGATAACCGCAACCGTCTTTCCTCGGAAGTGGGTCAGGAGTTGGAACGGCATTTTCCGGATAAGCTCTATCAAACGGTTATCCCCCGCAATATTCGCCTTGCCGAAGCCCCCAGCTTTGGCCGTGCTGCCCTGGAATACGATCCTTCCTGTGCGGGTTCCCTGGCCTATCAGGGTTTGGCCAAAGAATTCCTGCAACGGGAGGGGATAAAATGAAGCGAGTGGGTTTGGGTCGGGGTCTTGATGCACTGTTTGCCAATGAAGATTCGGGTACCGGATCCATGCGGGAAATCCCGGTCGATCTGCTCCAGCGTGGTCGTTACCAACCGCGCGGCGTGATTGCCGAGGAATCCCTGCAGGAATTGGCGGAGTCCATACGCCATCAGGGAGTGGTGCAACCCATCGTGGTGCGCGCCGTGGGCGGCGGTCGCTATGAAATCATTGCCGGCGAGCGCCGCTGGCGTGCCGCACAACTGGCGGGTTTGACCCAAATACCTGCGGTAGTCCGCGATTGTGGCGATGAGCAGGCCCTGGCCATCGGCATCATCGAAAATATACAACGTCAGGATCTGAATCCGCTGGAAGAAGCCCAGGCCTTGCAGCGCTTGCTGGATGAGTTTGGCCTCAGCCACGAAGCCCTTGCCGGAACGCTGGGCCGTTCGCGAGCGGCCATCAGTAACCAGCTCCGGTTATTGCGCCTTTGTCCCGCGTTGCATCCGCACGTGGAAAGTGGTGCCCTCAGTGCCGGACATGCCCGCGCGTTGTTGACCCTCAGTGACGAGCGGCAGAAGGTTCTGGCCGAAAAAGTGGTCCAGGAAAACCTGAGCGTCCGCGCCACCGAAAAGCTGGCTCAAAAAGACCTGAATCCGCCAGCCCCCCTGCCGGAACCGGACCCCAACACGGCCGCTCTCATAGCACTGATTCAATCCAATCTGGGACTTGGTGTGGATTTGCGCGCCCGTGGCCAGGGGGGGGAGCTGCGTATTCGCTGGGAAAGTCCGGAGCAGGAGGCCATGCTCCTGAAACGTCTGGGCGTATCGCTCAATGACGACGAAAGCTGATGGATCACTCTTGACGCTGGGCATCTGCGTGTTTAGACTCCGCCTGTATTTGAGTTTTGCCCATTGAAAGAGCAAGAAAAACAGATGGGCATGGTGAACTTCTCGTCCTATGTAGGGCGAGTCACTGCGACGGTGTTGACGTTGGCCCTGTTCCTGGCTGCCTTGCTGGCATGGCTCTGGGGACGACAAGAAGCCTACGCACTGCTTTTTGCGGCATTTTTGAGCGTAATCAACATGCTCATCCTGGGTGGTCGCCTGATCGCGCTCCCCGCTTCTACGCATCTTGCCGCACGGCGGCTGGGTGGGGCGGTGTTGCAGCGCTGGATCATCACCATTCTGGGTCTCATCTTGGCAATTTTCTGGCTGCATCTGCCTGTTATCGGGCTGGTTGCCGGGTTTTTGCTGGCCCATTTCGTATTTTTGGCATTTCTGATGCGGGAACGTATCAGGCAAAGGAGTTAAGTGTGGCTTCAGGCGATATCGCCCATCATCTCGTCAACTGGACTATCGGTTCCGGTTTCTGGACGTTTGATCTGGACACCATTGTCATGGGCTGGATCATGGCGGCCATTCTGGTCATTACCGGCATGGTAGTCGGCGCAAAATTGCAGACCAGTACCCCCAGCGGCATGCAAAACTGGCTGGAAGGCGTCGTCGATTTTATTGATGATCTGGTCCAGGGCAGTTTCCCGGTCAAGGATCCCTTGATTGCACCCATGGCCATCACGGTATTTTTGTGGATACTGCTGATGAACAGCCTGGACGTCATCCCTGCCTATTTGCCCGGCATTATTGCGCACTGGTTTGGTATTCCAGAATTTCGGATAACCCCGACCGTCAATCTCAACACTACCCTCGGCGTTTCCATCACAGTGTTTCTGGTGATGATAGCCACCAATTTGCGGGTGAAGGGTTTCGGCTACTTCAAGACCTACCTGACCCATCCCTTCGGTATCTGGCTGTTTCCGATGAACATCATCATGTCCCTGATCGAAGAAATCACCAAGCCGTTAAGCCTGGGCCTGCGACTTTTCGGCAACATGTTTGCAGGCGAGCTGGTATTTTTGCTGCTGGCCATGTTGCCCTGGTGGGGCGAGCTGGTAATGGGTACGGTCTGGTCTCTGTTTGAAAGTTTGATCATTGTCCTGCAGGCGTTTATTTTCACCGTGTTGACCGTGGTTTACCTCGGCATGGCGAATATGCAGGATCATTAATACAGTTTTTATATTTCACTTTTGCGACACTTGTAAGGAGTTATCATGGACGCACATACCATTATCGTAGCTGCTACAGCCATTGCTGTGGGTATTATTTTTGGCGCCGCTGGTCTGGGTTCCGCCATTGGCTGGGGTCTGATTACCTCCAAGACCATTGAAGGCATTACCCGTCAACCCGAAATGCGTCCCCAGTTGTTGGTGAATACCTTCATTTTTGCCGGCTTGATGGAATCTTTCCCCTTCATCATTCTGGCCTTCGGTTTCTGGTTCCTCTTCGCCAACCCGTTCCTGGGCTGATGCGGGCCCGGTTGATCCGGCCCTCTTGCAAGTGAGGTAGTCATGAATCCAGTAGGTATCAATGGAACACTGATCATACAGCTGATCACCTTCGTCATTTTGGTGGCGTTGTTGTACAAGTATATGTATGGTCCCCTGCGTAAAGTAATGGACGCCCGCCGCGCGAAAATCGCTGATGGTTTAGCCGCTGCTGAACGTGGTAAGGAAGAAATGGCCCTGGCCCAGAAACGCGCTGCAGAAATGCTGCGGGAGGCCAAGGACAAGGCGGCAGAGATTATTGCCAACGCCGAGCGTCGTGGTGTGGAACTGCGTGAAGAAGCTCAGGTCAAGGCCCGTGAGGAAGCCGACCGGATTATTGCCGGAGCCCGTGCGGAAATTGATGTGGAAACCAACCGGGCCCGTGAAGTTCTGCGTGGTCAGGTGGTGGAGCTGGTGGTCGACGGCACCCAGCGTATTCTGCATCGTGAAATTGATCAGAACGCCCATCGCGACATCATCGACCGTATGGTCGGCCAACTGTGAGGGTCTGAAATGGCAGATCAGATCACGGTGGCGCGACCCTACGCCGAGGCGCTTTACGGGCTGGCCAAAGAGTCTGGTCAGCAACAGGCTTGGGCAGACGCTTTGCAGGTGCTCACCGCCATGGTTGCAGACGATCAGGCCCAGGCATTTTTGAGTGACCCCGAACGCCCGGAAGCGGACAAGGTGGCTTTACTCGCGGCCGCTCCTGTCACGCTGGAGCAGTCGGGCTGGCAAGCCTTTCTGACTCTTCTGGTGCACAACGATCGCTGGGCAGCGGCAGCAGAAATTACCGTTCTCTTCGCTGAGGCTCTGCGCCATGACGAAGGCATTGTCGACGTTCTGGTGACCAGTGCGGTGGCTATGGACGCGCAGCAGAAAAGCTCGGTTCAGGCGGCGCTGGAACAGCGTTTCAGCGGTCGCAAAGTCGCTTTTCGTGAGTCGGTAGATGCCTCGCTGATTGGCGGTCTCGTAATTCATACGGGTGATCTCACCATAGATGCTTCCGTGCGTGGACAAGTGCAGCAACTTGCCCGAACCCTTCGCAGCTAAAGTCTTGAGGAACAAAGTATGCAACAACTGAATCCATCGGAAATCAGTGACCTGATCCGCGCACGCATCGCTGGCTTTGAAGGCCGTGTCGAGACGCGCTCCCAGGGCACTATCATCAGCCTGAGCGACGGTATCCTGCGTATTCACGGTCTGGAAGACGTCATGTATGGCGAGATGCTTGAACTTCCCGGCGGGCGCTTTGCGCTGGCCATGAATCTGGAGCAGGACAATGTCGGCGCGGTGGTGCTGGGAGAATTCTCTGGTCTTGAAGAAGGTGGCATTGTTAAATGCACCGGCAAGGTCATGCAGGTTCCTATCGGCAAGGAATTGCTGGGTCGTGTGGTCAATGCCCTGGGACAGCCCATTGATGGCAAAGGCCCGGTAGATGCCAAGGAATTTGACGTTCTCGAAAAAATCGCGCCCGGCGTGGTGGATCGTCAAAGTGTGGACGAGCCCATGCAGACCGGCGTCAAATCCATTGATGCCATGGTACCGGTGGGACGCGGACAGCGCGAACTGATCATTGGTGACCGCCAGACCGGCAAGACTGCTGTGGCAGTGGATGCCATCATCAACCAGAAAGGCAAGGGTGTTTACTGCATTTACGTTGCGGTGGGCCAGAAGGCTTCAACCGTGGCTGGAGTGGTCCGCAAGCTGGAAGAATACGGCGCCATGGAATACACCACGGTCATCGCCGCCAACGCTTCCGAATCAGCGGCCATGCAGTATCTGGCGCCTTATTCCGGCTGCACAATGGGTGAATTCTTCCGCGATCGCGGCATGGACGCATTGATTGTGTATGACGATCTGACCAAGCAGGCCTGGGCCTACCGACAGATTTCCCTGTTGCTGCGGCGTCCTCCGGGTCGCGAAGCTTATCCGGGCGATGTGTTCTACCTGCACTCCCGTTTGCTGGAGCGCGCTGCGCGCGTCAACGCGGATTTTGTAGAAAAATTCACCCATGGCGAAGTGAAGGGTAAGACCGGTTCATTGACCGCGCTGCCCATCATTGAAACTCAGGCCGGCGACGTTTCCGCCTTCGTGCCTACCAACGTGATTTCCATTACCGACGGCCAGATATATCTCGAAACCGATTTGTTCAACTCCGGTATCCGCCCCGCCATTAACGCCGGCTTGTCCGTATCGCGCGTCGGTGGCGCTGCCCAGACCAAGATCATCAAGAAGTTGGGTGGGGGTATTCGTCTGGATCTTGCGCAATATCGTGAACTGGCGGCTTTCGCCCAGTTTGCTTCTGATCTGGATGAAATAACCCGCAAACAAATTGAACGGGGCAAACGGGTTACTGAACTGCTGAAACAGGATCAGTTCTCACCCATGTCGGTCGCAGAACAGGCTGTTGCCCTGTTCGCTGCCAGCAGCGGTGCCCTGGATGACGTGGAAGTGGCCAAGGTGCGGCCTTTTGAGAAGGCCTTGCTGGCTTATCTGCACAGCAATAACAAGGACCTGATGGCTGGGCTCGAAGACAAAAAAGAGCTCACCGATGACTTCAAAAAGCAGCTCGACGCAGCAGTCAAGCAGTTCAAGTCCAGTTCGACGTACTAGGAGAGCAGCATGGCCAATGCCAAGGAAATTCGCGGTCAGATCAAGAGCGTAAAAAATACGCGCAAGATCACCCGCGCCATGGAAATGGTGGCTGCAAGCAAGATGCGGCGCGCGCAGGAACGGATGCGCGCTGCCCGGCCCTATGCGGAGAAAATTCGCGAGGTACTGGGCCATCTGGCGCTGGCACACCCGGAGTATGAACATCCTTTGATGCAGGTTCGGCCC
>NZ_JBYCKP010000262.1:0-6914 GCF_057473445.1 Acidithiobacillus sp. TH-A36
AGGCATTGACCATCACCGAGCTGGCGTCGACTTCACGCAAAAAGCGTCGGGCGTGGGTATAATTTTCAGTCAGAATGGATTCGGTATGCTGGGACCCATAGCGATTGATGTGCGCAATAGCGGCGTCGAGATCGTCGACGATTTTGAGGGAAATGATGGGCGCCAGATATTCCGTGCCATAATCCTCTTCCGTAGCCGCCACGGCACCGGCAAGGCGTGGCAGGCTCCGTTCGCAGGCCCGGACTTCGATGCCTTTTTCCTGCAGTGCCGTGACGATAGGAAGCAGCAGATCTTCCATGCGATCCTTGTGGATCAACAGGCTTTCGGCGGTGTTGCAGGTGCCCAGTCTTTGGGTTTTGGCGTTGACCACCACTTTCAGTGCCTTGCGGGCATCCGCATCGGCATCGACATAAACATGGCAGTTGCCGTCCAGATGCATAATCACCGGCACTGTGGCATCGGCCTTGATGCGGGAAATCAGCCCTTTGCCGCCGCGCGGAATGACCACATCCACATGAGCATCCATGCTGATCAGCACACCGACGGCTTCCCGGTCTGCCGTATTGACGTATTGCACCAGATCCAGGGGTAATACCGCCTTACCCAAAGCCGCCCGCAAGCGTTCGGCAATAGCCATGTTGCTGTGCAGGGATTCCGAGCCGCCGCGCAAAATGACCGCATTGCCCGACTTGACGCAGAGACCGGCGGCATCAGCCGTGACATTGGGACGTGACTCGTAAATCATGGCAATCACCCCCAGCGGCGCCCGCATATGACCGACCTGGATACCGCTGGGGCGATAACGCAAATCCGTGATTTCACCAACAGGATCGGGAAGTGCGGCAATTTCTTCGAGGCCCCGGGCCATCGCCTCAATGCGCGTCTCATCCAGTCGTAAACGGTCAATAAAGGCAGCATCCTTGCCCGCCTCTTCGGCACTGCGCAGATCCTTGCGATTGGCACGCTGCAGATTATCGGCATCACGCCGTAAAAATTCTGCCATCAGGCGCAAGGCCTGGTCCTTGGCGGCACTATCGGCGCTTTGCAGACGCCGTTGGGCGCTGCGGGCCCGTTCGCCAATTTTTTCCATTTCCTGGTGCAAATCCATCATCAGTCTCCTCTTTCGTGTCAGTCAGGCTGACATGAGTTCAGCGAAGAACCTTTCGTGTCGGGCAATATATGGCCTGCCAATTGGGAATTCATTCGCGCGGATATCGGCTCTATTGTGCCGTTCTCAGGCTGATCCGGCAATTCGCAGGCATAAATCGGTCAGGGCGGGCCAGACCGGAGTAGGGTCCTGACCCTTGATGCGGGCGTCAATTTCAAGGCATTCACGGATACCCGCCAGCAGGCTATGACCCGGCAAACGCCGCGCCGCCGCGCGGAACCAGTTCTGGCGGGGAGGGAATACCCGGTTCTGGCGAAAAACCTGATCAACGTCCACATGGGCAGCGCGTAATTCCGCCAGTATCCGCAAATCCTTGTGGAGTGCCCAGAGACAAAGGGCCGGTTCACCGTCGCCACTGCGCAGACGATCAATAATGCGCAGAATTTGCGTTGGTTCAGCGCGCAGCGTCGCATCCGCCAGATCATAAATATTGAACTGGCTGCTGTCGGCCAGTACGTTACGAATAGCGGCAACATCCACCGCCTGCCCCGGATAAATCTGCTGCAGCCGTAAAATGGCCTGATGGCAGGCCCCAAGATTGCCCGCACTCAGATCCGCCAGCAACTGGATGGCCTCGTCATCTGCCGACATTTTTTGCAGTTTGAGGCGTTGTTCTATCCAGCGGATCCAGTCCGCGCCTTCGGGACGATACAACAACAGGGTCTGGCCGTGGCTTTCCAGGGCCTTGAACCATTGCGTTTTCTGGACGCTGGCATCGGGGCGTGGGCCGCTGAAGACGAGCAGGGCATCGGGGGGCGGCGAAGCCAGCCAGTACTGCAGGGCGCTGACGCCTTCCTTGGGCAGCTTGATGCTGTCCAGACGCAGGAGGAGTAGGCGTTGTTCAGCGAAAAGTGAGCCAGCATCCCGCTCATCCCGCAGCGCATCCCAAGGGGCGGAGGAATGATTCAGCCGTTGGCGTTGGGCAAAACCCTGTTCTGCAGCAACCTGGCAGAGTGCTTCTTCAGCTTCCTGCAAAAGCAGCGGTTCATCAGAGAACAAACCGTAGACGGACGCCAGCTTACCCTGCAGGTGTCCTGACCACTGTCCCGGCTTGAGTCGCATCTCAGCCGCCGGACTGACGGACGACCGGACTGTTCAGAACCCGCCGGAGAATCTGCCGGGCACCCTGCTCCATCAGCAATCTTTCCATGCGAATTTGTTGCTCATTGGTAGCCAGAGGGTTCCCGCTGTTATAACTGAAACTGTTTTCCACCAGCAGCGACTGGGCGGGAAGAATGATTTTTTTCTGATGATCCATGACGCTGAATTGCGCATGGAGGGTGTCCAGAAATTCCAGAGCCACGCCGCTACTGGGGCTGATGCTGATAATCCTTTGCGAGACATAGGCATTATCAATGTGCAGGACAGGACCATCCGCGCGGCTGTAATTACCGTCGCGCTGCAATTCACGGTGAACGGCTGCGGCCAGGGTGCCGCCACTGGGACCGCTTCCAGAAACACGCATCCCCTGCAACCTGGGCGGAACGGTTGATCCGGTCTGCAAATGAAACCCGCAACCTGCCAGCCCGAGCAAAAGCAGGCTCATCAACCCGTAAATGCCACGCTGGCGCCATGCTTTCATCCCAGCACCAGATTAACCAGACGGCCCGGCACGACAATGACTTTGCGCACGGTTTTACCTTCCAGATGACGCTGCATGGCCGGGCTGGCCAGCACTGCCTTTTCGATGGCCTTATTGTCCGCTGTGACCGGAAAATCCATGCGCTCCCGCAATTTCCCATTGACCTGGATGACCAGGGTCAGCGTGTCTGACTTGAGTGCCTCGGAGTCGGCGCTGGGCCAGGAGGTATGGATGATATTGCTTTTCTGGCCCAATACTTCCCAAAGTGTTTCAGTCATGTGCGGGGCAAAAGGCGAGAGCATCAGCACAATGGCACGCAATCCCTCGCCCAGTACGGCACGCAAGTCTTTGGGCGCATCAGCACCGACTTTCATGAGGCCGTTACTCAGTTCCATGATGGCAGCAATAGCCACATTAAAATGGTAACGACCTTCCATATTGCGGCTGACGCGTTCAATGCACTGATGAACGGCGCGACGCAGATCTTTCGCCTCGTCAGATAATTCTGCCGGTACCATCAGATTCTCTGCCCCATATTCATGGACCAGGCGCCAGATACGGCTCAAAAAGCGATGCGCTCCTTCGACAGCCGCATCAGACCACTCCAGATGTTGTTCGGGGGGGGCCGCAAACAAAATGAAAAGACGGGCAGTATCCGCACCATAGCGATCAATGAGTCCTTGAGGGTCAACGGTGTTCCCCTTGGATTTACTCATTTTACTGCCGTCTTTCAGCACCATGCCCTGAGTGAGCAACTGCTTGAAGGGTTCATCGTGCACAGCATCTGCAGGTAACAATCCCACATCCCGCAGCAGGCGATTGAAAAAACGGGCATAGAGAAGATGCAGTACGGCATGTTCCACCCCGCCCACATACTGGTCTACCGGTAACCACTCGGCGGCGCGCGCATCCAGCATGGTATCAGCATCAGGACAGGCGAAACGGGCGTAGTACCAGGAACTTTCCACAAAAGTATCCATGGTATCGGTTTCACGCCGCGCCGGAGCCCCGCAGCGCGGACAGGGCACATTCATAAACTCCGGATCATCCAGCAGGGGAGAGCGGGGGTCCTTGAGTTGATAATGGGTGGGGAGCACGACCGGCAAGTCCTGCTCAGGAACCGGCACCACGCCACAATGTTCACAATGAATCATGGGGATGGGCGTACCCCAGTAACGCTGACGGGAAATTCCCCAATCGCGCAGACGGTAATTGATGGTTTTCCGGCCCAGACCGCGTTCGGAAACGGCCTCGGTGATGCGGGTTTTTGCCTGCACACTATCCAGACCGTTGAAGTCTCCCGAATGCACCAAAGTTCCGGCACCTGTGTAGGCTTCAGTCATGGCGGCTGCTTCAACCGGCGCAGATTCTGCCGCAATGACAATCTGGATGGGCAGCCTGTATTTCTGGGCAAACTCGAAGTCACGCTGGTCATGGGCGGGCACGCTCATCACGGCCCCTTCTCCATAACCCATCAGCACGAAGTTGGCCGTCCAGACCGGCAGTTCAGCGCCGGTCAAGGGGTGTTTGACGAACAGGCCGAGAGGGTGTCCTTCTTTTTCCTGGGTTTCGATGCTGGCTTCGGAAACCGAGCCATGCCGGCAACGCTCCAGAAATTCAGCCAGATCCGGATTCTGCTCTGCCGCCTGCAGGGCCAGCGGATGCTCTGGCGCTACGGCCAGATAAGTGGCGCCCATCAGGGTGTCGGGGCGCGTCGTGAAGACCTTGATAACCCCTTCTCCGCTCGCCAGGGGAAAATGAATTTCCGCCCCCTCAGAGCGCCCGATCCAGTTGCGCTGCATGGTCAGCACCTGTTCCGGCCAGCCTTCATTCAGGGTATCCAGACCCTCCAGCAATTCTTCGGCGTAGGCGGTAATGCGCAAAAAATACTGAACAATTTCGCGCCGCTCGACGGGGGCACCGGAGCGCCAGCCGCAACCATCCACCACCTGTTCATTGGCCAGCACCGTCTGGTCAACCGGATCCCAGTTGACGGTGCTGAGTTTCTGGTAAACCAGACCCTTTTCCCAGAGCTTGAGGAACAGCCATTGTTCCCAGCGGTAATAGTTGGGGGTGCAGGTCGCCAATTCCCGTGACCAGTCATAGGATAATCCCAGCCGCTGCAACTGCCCGCGCATGTGGGCAATGTTGTCCATGGTCCACTCGGCCGGGGCCAGACCATTTTTGAGAGCCGCATTTTCGGCAGGCAAACCAAAGGCATCCCAGCCCATGGGTTGCAGGACATCCTTGCCGCGCATGCGCTGATAACGGGCGATGGCGTCAGCAATACTGTAATTGCGCACATGGCCCATATGCAGTTGTCCCGAAGGATAGGGAAACATGGCCAGAGCATAGAATTTTTCCTTGCCGGGCACGCTGGGTGCGCGGAAAGACTGCTGCTCCTGCCAGCGTTTTTGCACTGCCGGCTCAAGGTCTTGGGGGGAATAGGCGGGAATATCCATGGATTCTGTTGTTCAGCCGATTTGTTGAAGTGGCACAAAGGTTGCCACAGGCACCAGAGTGGCGCAATGTTCCAGCGCGAGGAACTGTCCCCTGCCATTGGCGCATTGTCCCATGCAGGTTAGACTAACCTCCGACAGCAATTAAAATATCGAATTTGGAGAAAACATGGCTGAATTGCCAGAACTGGAATTACTGAAACAAAAATTACGCCGCAACATCCTCAACAAGCGGGTCAATGTCATGCAGGTGCATAACGCCAAAGGCGAGTTGCTGACTGATGGCGCGGGCATTGAAGAAGCCGCTTTCAAGGGCAAACCAATTACCGATTTGCATCGCTATGGTCAGTACCTGTTTCTGGAATTGGCGCGCAAGGATATTCTGGCCATGCAGCTGGGTGGCGAACTCACTGTCGATTTGGAGCGCGGGCCTGCCCAGGCAGAAAGCGAAGAAGAAGCGCGGGCCGTTCTGGAAATCCAGATTAATGGACATCAGCGTTTACGCCTGCATGGCACGCAGTTAGGTAATCGCCTGCGGATGCTCGACGAAAACAGCGATGTGGATTTTCTGACCAAGCTTGGACCGGATCCTTTGATGGTGCATGGCGAAGGGCTGGCGGTTTTACGTGAGGCGCTGTCTCGCCGCCGCAGTGCCCTGCGCAATATTCTCCTGGATGATGCTTTTGCGCCGGGCATTGGTGCGGTGTGGGCTGATGAAATCCTGTATCAGGCGCGCCTGCGTCCTGATCGCACCGCCCCCAGTCTGACGGACGAAGAGCGCGACCGTTTTCTGGAGCATATTCCCAAGGTGCTGGACCGGGCAGTTCGCTGTCAGGCCAAAACCAATCTGCTACCCAAAACCTTCCTCACCCGGCACCGGGAAGACAACCAGTGTCCCGGCTGCGGCGCCGCCCTCGAAACCCTATCGGTGGGTGGTAAAAACGCGCTGTTCTGCCAGGCCTGTCAAAGCTGAGTCAATCTGTCCCGGTCTGGTAGCGTCTGCCCGGCCTTACTTGTGTTTCCACGGCAGACCGCTGGCTTTCCAGCCCTCGACTTTGCCGCGCTGACCCTGCTGGTCCGGCTTACCCTCAAAGCCCCCCAGAATGTTGTAGCAGTGGTGATAACCCAATTCGGCCAGATGCTCGGCAGCCGCCAGCGAACGGCCACCGGTGCGGCAAAGCAGCAGCAGGAAATGGTCGGGCGTTACTTCTTTTTTAATCTGCTGGTCAAAATCCGGATTGGGCGTCATGCCGGGATAGTTCTGCCAGGGAATATGTTTACTCCCTTCAATCATGCCCACGAAATCCAGCTCTGGATGCGAGCGGACATCCACCAGCACGGCGTCGGGATGCTCACGAAGCAGCGCATGGGCTTCTGCAGGGGTCATATCCCCGGCATGACGTTTGCCTGCAGCCTTGGCGCGTTCATGGGCTTTTTCAAGAATTTCTGCGGTACTCATGGCTGTTGTCATGTTCATGTCGGTCTCCTGATGGCGGGATCATGCTTATCCCTGCCTTTCATTGTCAAATATAGCACGCCCTGCTGAATTTTAAGGCGACCTTACGGCCGGAATTTTTTCTTGCAGAAGTGCATTGACGCATTGCTAGCCGGTGTTGGTTCATCATGTGTTTGCCCAACGGGAAAATTCAGCGGCGTGATTTTTGCGTCCGCTGGGATGCTTTGTTAGCCATTAAATCCTGAAGCC
>NZ_JBYCKP010000263.1:0-5971 GCF_057473445.1 Acidithiobacillus sp. TH-A36
GTGCCCGATCTGGCCAGCACCCGTCAACTGGCAGCATTTGGTGTGGTGTTTCTGATGTTCAGCATTGGGCTGGAATTCAGTCTTTCACAATTCATGAGCATGCGACGACTGATTTTTGGTATGGGCGCTGCCCAGGTTTTGCTTACCAGTGTTATTTTTGTGGGTATTGCTCTGATTATTCCGCTTTCCTGGAAAACCGGCGTGATTCTCGGGGGCATTCTGGCCATGTCATCGACGGCCATGGTAATCCGTGCCCTGGCCGAGAAAATGGAAATGCAGTCCCGTCACGGTCGCATAGCGGTCAGTGTATTGCTGTTTCAGGATTTAGCCGTAGTTCCCCTGCTGATTCTGATTCCGGCACTGGCAGGGTCCGCCAAAGAGCTTCCTCATGATCTTGCCATGGCCGGTCTTAAAGCGGTGGTGGTGTTATTGGTCTTGCTGGTCATTGGCCGGCCGATAATGCGGCCCTGGTTTCAGTTGATTGCCAACCGCAAATCTACTGAGCTGTTCATGCTCAATGTGTTACTGGTGACCCTGGCTCTGGCGTGGATTACGGAACAGGCCGGGCTTTCTTTGGCTTTGGGCGCATTTGTAGCGGGCATGCTGATTTCCGAAACCGCCTATCGCTATCAGGTGGAAGCTGATATTGCGCCCTTTCGCGATATTCTCCTGGGGCTGTTTTTTGTCACCATCGGGATGTTGGTGGATTTGCCCGCCTGGTGGGCGAATATTGCCTGGGTGCTCATTGTTTTGTTGCTGATTGTGTTTCTAAAAGGCTTTCTGGTCTGGGGGCTGAGTCGATTATTCGGTTATGAATCCGGAGTGGCATTGCGCTCTGCCATTGTCCTTGCGCAGGCCGGAGAATTTGGTTTTGTATTGCTGGCACTTGCCAACCAATACCAATTGTTACCCGCGCATGTGTTGCAGCCGGTGTTGGGCGGTATGTTGTTATCCATGATGTTGGCACCCATTCTGGTAGAACGTAATGGCTGGATTGCGCGCAAACTGGTGGGAAGTTACCGCAATCATCGCGATCAGCAACTCACTGAAATACGCGCCGCTGATCTCAAGGCCCACGTGGTGCTTTGTGGATATGGCCGGGTTGGTCAAAGTGTAGGCAGGGTACTTGAAGAAGAAGCTATTCCTTTTATTGCCCTGGATCTGGATCCGGTGCGGGTCCGTCAGGCGCAGTCTGCGGGAGAGTCCATATTTTATGGGGATGCCAGTCGACGTGACGTTTTGCAGGCGGCGGGGATTTTCTCGGCGCGCGCGGTGGTGATCACCTATGCCAATGTGGCGTCCAGTCAGCGGGTTCTTTCCATAATCAAGGAGTTGAGACCGGAATTACCGGTGGTGGTCCGTGCTCATGACGACAGCCAACTGGAAAAACTGGAAGCCGCCGGAGCCGATGAAGTGGTGCCGGAGGTAAACGAAGGGGCTTTGATGCTCGCCTCTCAGACCTTATTACTCATCGGTTTCCCCATCAGCACCGTATTACGTCGGGTCCGACGTTTTCGTCAGGAGCGCTACCAGTTCTTCCGGGGTGCGTTCTGGGGCGGTTCTGAACCCGGCGAAGATCAGGCTTCGGCGCGACTGGCTTCTATCCCTTTGGGTGAAACCGCTTTTGGCTTGCACCTCAGCCTTCGCGAGTTGAATTTGACCAGTTTTGGCGTGTCTGTGGTGGCCGTGCGGCGGCACGGTATTCGCGGGCGTGATCCAGCTCCGGATACCGTATTGAAATCTGGAGATGTACTGGTTTTATTTGGTAGCCCCGCAGCACTGACCAAAGCCGAACTATATGTTCTTGAGGGTAACACTGCACAGGAAACTGCAGTCACCGCATAAGTTTTCAAGCTGGCCAGTAGCCGAATAGTCCAAGAACGCTTTTCTCTATGCTATGTTAAAGCATTATCTGAATATGTGGACCACACAAAAAAATTGAGAGTGATTTATGAATAATGCCATTGATTCCAGTCTGACCGAAAACCGCCTTTTCGCAGTACCCGCAGATTTTGCTGACCAGGCAAACCTGACGGCAGAAGATTTTGCAGAACTCCAGCAAAAAGCAGCACACGATCCTCAGCAATTTTGGGCTGATCTGGCGCGCCAGCATCTGGACTGGGACACGGAGTTCAAAACGGTACTGGACTCCAGCGACGCGCCGTTTTATCGCTGGTTCAGCGACGGCAAGCTCAATGTGACCCATAACTGCCTGGATCGTCATCTGCATGGGGCACAGCGCCATAAAGCGGCACTGATTTGGGAGGGGGAAGCCGGAGAAGTCCGCACCTATACTTATGCGCAGTTGCACCGGGAGGTCAGCATTTTTACCAATGCGCTCATCCATCAGGGTGTCAAAAAAGGCGATCGGGTCGCCATTTACATGCCCATGGTCCCAGAGGCCGTTGTGGCCATGCTGGCCTGCGCCCGTCTTGGTGCCATTCATACGGTAGTATTTGGCGGCTTTTCTGCCGAAGCGCTTAAAGATCGTATTGAAGATACGTCTGCCGTGATGCTTATTACCGCAGATGGGGCCTGGCGTGCTGGCAAAAAAGTCCCTCTCAAACATCACGCCGATCAGGCATTGCTGCGTGAACACGAACATTCCGTGAAACGGGTCATTGTCCTGCGCCGAACCGGTGCGGATATCGACATGCAGGAAGGGCGCGACATCTGGTGGGAGGAAGCTGTTGCCGGACAAAGCGCCGTCTGCCCCGCCCTGCCCATGGCGGCAGAAGACCCGCTGTTTATTCTCTATACCTCCGGCAGTACCGGCAAACCCAAGGGCGTGTTTCACAGCAGCGCCGGTTATTTGCTTTGGGCTATGCTGACCACCCGCTGGGCTTTTGATCTGAAACCCGAAGATGTGTACTGGTGCACGGCAGATGTCGGCTGGATTACCGGACACAGTTATGTGGTGTATGGCCCCCTCGCCAATGGCGCAACCATTTTCATGTACGAAGGTGCACCCATGTATCCCCAGCCCGACCGTTTCTGGGAAATGATCGCCCGCCATGGAATCAGCGTACTATACACGGCGCCTACGGCCGTCCGGGCTTTCATGAAAATGGGCGATGAATGGCCGGCCAGACATGATTTGTCGAGTTTGCGTCTGCTGGGTACCGTCGGCGAACCTATGAACCCTGAAGCGTGGATGTGGTATTCCCAGCAAATTGGTGCGGGACGCTGCCCCATTGTCGATACCTGGTGGCAAACTGAAACCGGTGGCCACATGATCGCGCCACTTCCCGGCGTCACCGCCAACAAACCCGGCTCCTGCGCCCTCCCCTTACCCGGCATCAGTGCCCGGATTGTGGATGACCGGGGAGATCCGGTTGACGCTCCCGACGCCGGGGGTTATCTGGTAATTGATCAACCCTGGCCGGGCATGTTACGTGGAGTCTGGGGGAATCCGGAGCGTTACATTGAAAGTTATTGGGCCAAATTCAATAACCGCTACTATGTAGCCGGTGACAGCGCCCGTAGGGATCAGGACGGTTATTTCTGGGTCATGGGCCGCATTGACGATGTGCTCAACGTTTCCGGGCATCGCCTGGGCACCGCCGAAATAGAATCAGCCCTGGTCGCCCATCCGGCAGTGGCAGAAGCTGCTGTGGTAGGGATTCCCCACGAAATCAAGGGAGAAGCTGTTTGTGCTTTTGTTATGCTGAAACATCAACATCAAGGGGATGACCGGGATGAACTCGGCGCGGCATTACGGGTGCAGGTCACTGAACTGATTGGCGCCATTGCCCGGCCGGATGATATTCGTTTTACCGACGCCCTGCCCAAGACCCGCTCGGGCAAAATCATGCGCCGATTGTTACGCTCTATTGCCCGGGGCGAGGATGTAACGCAGGACATCAGCACCCTGGAAGATGCGGGCACCCTGCAGCAACTGGGGGCTCAGGACAAACGCTGAGTTCTGCGTAAGCCTGAACTCGGCGGTGGGCCGGGAAGCTTTGCAGCGACTTTGGCCCGCCGTGTTCAGAATAAATCAGTGCAGACGACGCGGGGTGAAGGTGAAATTGTCACCTTCAAGCATCACTTCAATGATTTCACCCGGACTGAAATCCCCGCGCAGTAAACGCTGGGCAAGCGGGTTTTCAATTTCCCGCTGAATGACCCGTTTCAGGGGACGGGCTCCATAAACCGGGTCATATCCCACTTCAGCAAGACGGTCCAATGCCCCCTCACTTAACAACAAATCCATATCCCGCTCTTTCAGGCGCGCCCGCAATGCGCCCATCTGAAGACTGGTGATTTCCCGCAGTTGCACGGCTGTCAGCGGATGGAAAATCACCATCTCATCAATACGATTCAGGAATTCCGGACGGAAATGATCCTGAACCACGTCCATGACGGCGACGCGCATGGCGTCATAATTGCCGCTACGGCTGAACTCCTGAATCCGGTCCGAACCAAGATTGGAAGTCATGACAATGACCGTATTCCGGAAGTCCACCGTGCGTCCCTGTCCGTCCGTCAAGCGACCATCATCGAGCACCTGCAAGAGGACATTGAACACATCGGCATGGGCTTTTTCCACCTCGTCCAGCAGAACAACAGAGTAGGGTTTACGCCGCACCGCTTCGGTCAAATAGCCGCCTTCTTCATAGCCGACATATCCGGGCGGGGCACCAATCAAGCGCGCTACCGAGTGCTTCTCCATAAATTCACTCATATCAATGCGGACCAGTAGGTCTTCACTGTCGAACAGGAATTCTGCCAATGCCTTGGTCAATTCGGTTTTACCCACCCCAGTAGGCCCAAGAAATAAAAATGAGCCATTGGGTCGGCGTGGATCAGAAAGTCCTGCACGAGAACGGCGAATGGCATTGGCAACAGCGGCCACTGCCTCGCTTTGTCCCACTACCCGCGCCTGCAGGCGTTCTTCCATTTTCAACAACTTTTCTTTTTCGCCTTCAAGCATTTTCGAAACGGGAATACCTGTCCAGCGGGCCACGACCTCGGCGATTTCTTCTTCACCGACTTCGGTACGCAGCAAAGTCAATTTTGTCTGCTTTGCGCCTTCGCCTTGAGTTTCAGCCGCTTTGATCTGGGCTTCGAGGGCAGGAATGACGCTGTATTGTAATTCTGCCATGCGTTCCAGATCATTGGCGCGACGCGCTGTATCCAGATCCACGCGCTTGCGGTCCAGTTCTTTCTGAATTTGCGAAGTGCCTTCGATGGTCAGTTTTTCACCTTTCCAGACTTCTTCCAGATCCTGATATTTTTTATCCAGATCCTTGATTTGCGACTGTAAAATATCCAGTCTCTTCAGGCTTGCTTCATCTTTTTCTTTTTCCAGTGCGACCCGCTCAATATTCAACTGGATGATTCGGCGTTCCAGTTCATCCAGTTCCTGAGGTTTGGAATCAATTTCCATTTTGATACGCGATGCTGCTTCATCCATCAGATCAATGGCTTTATCGGGAAGGTTTCGATCTGGAATATAGCGGTGCGATAACTGGGCAGCCGCCACCAATGCCGGATCGGTAATGCGTACCCCATGATGGGCCTCATAACGCTCCTTGAGGCCCCGCAAAATGGCAATACTGTCTTCGACACTGGGCTCATCCACCAGCACCCGCTGGAAGCGGCGTTCCAGCGCCGCATCTTTTTCGATGTATTTGCGATATTCATCCAGGGTAGTGGCGCCAATACAGTGCAGTTCACCCCGCGCCAACGCCGGTTTGAGCATATTGCCCGCATCCATGGAACCTTCCGCCTTGCCAGCCCCTACCAGGGTATGAATTTCATCAATGAAAAGAATGATTTTCCCTTCACTTTTTTCAAGATCTGTTAAGAGGGCCTTCAGACGTTCTTCAAATTCACCCCGAAACTTGGCGCCGGCAATCAAGGCTCCCAGATCCAGGCCCAAAAGGCGCTTGTCGCGCAGGGATTCCGGTACTTCGCCATTGACCATACGCAAAGCCAGACCCTCAACAATGGCCGTTTTGCCGACGCC
>NZ_JBYCKP010000264.1:0-6416 GCF_057473445.1 Acidithiobacillus sp. TH-A36
ACCCAAACCAGAAGCCATAAAAACCAGGTAGTTATGCGTTTAAAAACGATGCCATAACCATGGGAAATGGTGCGCCGTGATCCCAGAAAAGACAGCAGGTGATTGATGGCTTTACCGTACCAACGCAAAATGACATAGCTGCCCAGTACGATCAGTACCGTATAAATCGCTCTATGCAATAGCCATTCGGGATCTACATCAATCCCGTATACTGTCATTACCATGTCCTGTCCTTGCCGGGTATTTTATAGGCGCACCTTAGCCGAGCTGCTAGTATATGGCAACAAACAAGGCAAGGAGTAAGCATTGAAACTCAGTAAAATCAGTAGTAACAGCACCATCGAATTGGCGCTCTGGCGCGGTCGGGACTTGCTGTCCCTGCGGAATATCGCCCCGCGATTGACCCTGATGGATTTGCTCGGCGCGAGTGCCAGCCTGCGCAATGATCTGGAACAACGACTTAATCGTGCGCATGCCCAGGACCTGCTCGATCCCACGCAACTGAATTTTCTGCCTCCCTTACCCGAAAACTGCAAAATCCTCTGCGCAGGGCTGAATTATCAAAGTCATGCCACGGAAGTTTCCGCTCCGTCAGCGGAATATCCCAACTTTTTCATGCGTTACGAAGATACTCTGGTGGGACACGGTCAAGCCCTGCGTATCCCTTCCAGCTCCCGTGAACTGGATTACGAAGGAGAACTCGCTGTGGTTATTGGCAAGCCCTGCTTCGGGTCCATGAACGATGCACAAGCGCTGGATTGTGTATCGGGTTACACCATTTTCAACGATGCCAGCGTCAGGGATTTCCAGTTTCGCGCCAGTCAGTGGACCCTGGGCAAAAACTTTCCGGCGACGGGCGGATGCGGTCCTGTGGTGGTCAGTGCCGATGAACTCCCCATGGGAGCCAAAGGCCTGGCCTTGCAGACGTTGATTGATGGTACGGTCATGCAGACTGGCAATACGGCCGATCTGATTTTCAACGTTGCGGCGCTAATTCGTGCCCTGGCGGCAGTCACGCCCCTGCGTTGTGGAGACCTGATCATTACCGGAACCCCGGCCGGTGTAGGATTCACGCGCAATCCGCCGCGCTTTTTACGGGCCGGCGAACACTGCGAAATTCGTATTGAAGGCATCGGGTCGCTTATCAATCCGGTCACGGCAGATTAACCAGGCACGCAGCACTAACGATTGCGCATGAAATCTGCCGTACGCTGCAAGGCGGTCTGTAAATGCGTATACACTTCGGGTGGCATTTCCTGTTCCTGCATGGAGCGCAACATGCAGGCCATCCATTGATCCCGCGCCTGGTCATCTACCGGAAAGCTGGCATGGCGCGCCCGCAGGCGGGGATGTCCAAACTTTTCGACATACAAATCCGGTCCCCCCAGCCAGCCTGAAAGAAACAAAAACAGTTTCTCCTTGGATTCGGCCAGGTCGGCCGGATGCATTTCCCGCAAAGGACTGCGCCATTGGGCTTCACTGTCCATCAAGTCATAAAAACGATTGACCAATGCCCGGACCGCGCTTTCGCCGCCCAACAGGGTATAAGGAGAAGTTTCAGGTTCAAGAATCACAAATCACTCCAGATAGGTATAGCCATGCAGACCATCGGCAAATTGTTGCAGGAAAAGATGCCGTTGCTCAGGGTTGAGATGGGTACATTGATCGACTTTTTTCTGATAACGCGCCAGTAAATCCGGAGCAGAAAACTGCACGTAATTCAATACCGATTCTACGGTATCTCCGGCCACAGGCTGCTCCAGAAGAACCTGACCCTGCGCATTACAAACCACATTCACCGAATCCGTATCGCCGAAAAGATTGTGCATATCACCAAGAATTTCCTGATAGGCACCCACCATAAATATACCCAATATATAGGGCTTGTCATTTTGCACGGCATGAACCGGCAAGGCCGGCGTCAGGCCTTCTGCGGTCACATAGGCGTCAATCCGACCATCGGAATCACAAGTAATATCTTCAATCCGGGCGCGACGTTTTGGTTCTTCATTTAAACGCTGGATAGGCATAATGGGGAAAATCTGGTCAATCGCCCAGACATCCGGCAAAGATTGAAATAACGAAAAATTCACGAAATATTTATCCACAATTTTTTCGTCCAGTTCATCCAGAATATCCCGATGCGCCCGATTATGGGGGTCCAGAAAGCGGCGCACCTGCCAGATAACGCGCGCGTAAATTTCTTCCGCCTGCGCTCTTTGTTCAATATGCAGCAGACCAAGATTAAATTGTTGATGCACTTCACCCAGCAGGTAAATGGCTTCCTGATAAACCTCCAGGGCATCGGAAGCCTGCGCATTCTCCAGGCGTTGCAACAGCCGTTGCCATTCCTCGGTGATTCCCTGCGCGGCAGTTGCAGACAAGGGCAGCTCTCCTGCTGCCATTTCCACATCTGTCACATTCGTCAACAAAATGGCATGGTGAGCGGTCAGAGCCCGGCCCGATTCCGAAACCACATGGGGCTCCGGCAAATTTTCCTGGCGGGACACCTCAGCCAGGGCACTGACAATGGCATGTGCATAATCGCTGACATGATAGTTGGTCGAGCAATAGGCACGCGAATGGGTTCCTTCGTAATCCACCCCCAGACCGCCGCCTACGTCCACGACTTCCAGTGCCGCACCCAGACGCCGCAACTCGGCATACAGTCGCGCGCACTCGCGCATGCCGCCCTTGATAAACTGAATATTTGGAATTTGCGAACCCAGATGAAAATGCAGTAACTGCAGACTTTTCAGGGCATTTTCCCGGCGTAGATGTTCAAGCAAATCGAGAATATGCGCGGTGGACAAACCAAACTTGGATTTTTCTCCACCCGTATTCTGCCATTTTCCGGCACCTGCCGAAGCCAGCCGGGCGCGAACGCCAATGCGTGGTTGGACACCAAGATCCCGGGATTCACTGAGGATGAGCGGTAATTCCGATATTTTTTCCACCACCAGATAAACCCGCAAGCCCAGCTTTTCGCCGCTCAAGGCCAAACGAATATACTCGCGATCCTTATAGCCATTGCAAATGACTGTTCCGCCTACGGGCATTAAGCCCAGCACGGCCAGTAATTCCGGCTTGCTGCCTGCTTCTAGACCCACATTGCCTGAGCCCGCCCGCAGAATTTCTTCCACAACCCGACGTTGCTGATTGACCTTGATGGGATAAACCGGGGTATAGCCCCCCTGATAGCGCGTATCCTGCATGGCGGCCGTAAAGGCGCCACGCAGTTTTTCTACCCGGTGACCGAGAATTTGTGGAAAACGCAGCAGACAGGGCAGCCCCAGGGAGTGTTCTCCCAATTCGCTGGCCACATCAGCCAGTCCAATCGCCGGACTGTCCGCACGCGCATCGGGCCGCACCAGCATTTGCCCGTCTTCGGCGATGTCAAAATAACCCTCGCCCCATTGCTGAAGATTGTAAAGATGACGACTATCGGCCACCGTCCAGCTCATGCCCGCTCTCCCCCTCAAAAGCCTAGCGCAGTCTAAGGGTTCTGCAGGCCACCCGACAAGTCATCTATAGAGCTTCGTTGGCAAAATCCGCCAGTCTTGAGCGTTCTCCACGGCGCAGGGTAATGTGGCCGCTATGTGCCCAATCCTTGAAGCGATCCACCACATAGGTCAGACCCGAGGTGGTTTCCGTCAGGTAGGGCGTATCAATCTGGGCAATATTGCCCAGGCAGACAATTTTGGTGCCGGGGCCTGCCCGGGTAATCAGGGTTTTCATTTCCTTGGAGGTGAGATTCTGGGCCTCGTCGATAATGACAAATTTCTCCAGAAAAGTGCGCCCCCGCATGAAACTCATGGATTTCACGCGAATGCGTTTGTTTAGCAAGTCCTGGGTCGCACTGCGCCCCCAACTCCCGGCTTCATCGCTGCTGCGCGCCAGAATTTCCAGATTGTCTTCCAGCGCACCCATCCATGGCTGCATTTTTTCTTCTTCAGTCCCCGGCAGAAAACCAATTTCTTCGCCTACTGGTACCGTTGCCCGGGTAATAATGACTTCCGAATAGCGTTTATGTTCAAAAACCTGATCCAGAGCGGCCGCCAGGGTCAGCAGGGTTTTTCCGGTGCCGGCATGACCCAGCAGGGTGACAAAATCAATGTCTGGATCCATCAGCAGATTCAAGGCAAAATTCTGCTCAGGATTACGGGCGATAATTCCCCAAACAGCATGACGATCATGTCGATAATCCGTGATCCGCTCGATGATGGCATGTTCAGGATGTACTTCGCGGACAATAGCCGCGAATTCATCGGCACCAGCCTCCCCCTGATTCAGGGCAATAAATTCATTGGCATGCCAATGCTGAATGGCCGGACCGCTGATTTTGTAAAAACTGCGCCCGCTTTCCTGCCAGGCATCCAGATCGCGACTGTGCTGGTCCCAGAAATTTTCACTGAGAATTTCTGAGCCCGTGTACAATAAGTCTGCGTCTTCCAGAGCCCGGTCATTTTCGTAGTCTTCCACGCGAATACCCAGGGTCCGGCCCTTGATGCGCAGATTGATGTCCTTGCTGACCAGAATGACATCTTTTTCAGGGTGACGATTTTGCAAGGCCAAGGTGACCGCAAGAATTTCGTTATCAGCCTTACCACCCGCCAGATCTTCCGGCAAAGCCTGCTGGTAGGCCGCCGTCTGAAAAAACAGACGGCCCTGGGCGTAGGGTAAAGGCAGGCCCTGATCCAGATCCGCCGTATCCGTCAGCAGTTCATCCAGCCTGCGACTGACCTGACGGACGTTACGGGCCTGCTCGCTGAGTCCTTTTTTATGCTGATCCAGCTCTTCCAGAACAATCATGGGAAGCAGAATGTCGTGTTCCTGAAAGCGGAACAGCGACGCTGGATCGTGCATCAGGACATTGGTGTCGAGAATATAAAGCCGTGGTTTTTGGGGCTCCTTGGCAACCGCTTTACCGGCACTCATGGGAGTTTTTTGACAATATCAAGTATCGCCGCCGCATGACCTGCCGCTTTGACCTTGCGCTCCACATAGGCAATTTTGCCTTGCCGGTCAATAATAAAGGTACTGCGCTCTACGCCAATACTGACTTTGCCATACATGTTTTTTTCCTTGAGCACATCAAAAGCGGTGCAGAGTGCTTCGTCCGTATCTGCCAGAAGAGGGAAAGGGAAATTGAACTTGCAGGCGAATTTTTCATGGCTGGCCAGAGTGTCGCGGGAAACGCCCAAAACTTCTGCGCCAGCCGCCTGAAAATCAGGATAAAGTGCCGTAAATTCCTGACCTTCTGTGGTGCAGCCGGGAGTATCATCCTTGGGATAAAAATAAAGGACGACAATTTTGCCGTTGAGATCGCGCAAACGGATTTCTGAATCCTTGCCATAAGCAGCAGCGTGAAATTGCGGGGCATCTTGACCAACGGCGATTTTTTCTGAGGACATGGAAGACTCCTGAGTGAACCTGCTGAAAATCTAGCGCGGCTGATGCCCTAATGTCCAGCCATTCCCCGGATCACGGTCGGACTTGCACCCATGCAGGGGCTGCTCTAGCATGAACCCATGAAAAATCATGCGCATGATACGCCCTCCCCCACGCACAGTGATGCAGAAGTAACCCAGCTATTGCGGGACGCGGGGCAGCGCGTCACCAAGTTACGCGTTGCTGTTTACAGGACGCTTCTGGACGCGGAGCAGCCCCTGAGCCATCCCGAAGTACAGCAACGTCTGGAATCAAGTATCGCAAGCCCAGTAGATCGGGTCAGCTTATATCGCAATCTGGAGTGGTTAGTGGATATCGGCCTGGCCCACCGCATTACCGCTGATGATCGGGTCTGGCGTTTCAGTGCCCGGCGCCTGGAACAATCCAATCAGCATCCCCATTTTCACTGTGTTTCCTGTGGGCAGGTATTTTGTCTCCCGGAGAGCACGGTCTCCACGCCCACTCTTCCCAAGGATTATTCGGTCATCGAAATGGAACTGGTGGTGAACGGTGTTTGTGCCCACTGTGGTAAAAACAAAACCCCCAATTGAATTATTCTGGGGACACCTAAACAACATGACCGGGCCAATATGACCCGGTACTATGCTCCACCCCCGCCTTCACTCCAGATTTCGGCCTGAGCTCTGGAAACCAGCGGTGCCTCAAAACGGCAAATATCCTTACCCCCCTTGGGAGTCGGCACCTTGAGTAATGCGCCCGAGTCGATATCTTCCGGATTAGTCATCTGATTGATCTGCATGAGATGGGCAACAGAACTGTGATACTGCTGGGCAATTTCTGCCAGATTCTGGCCGGGCCTGATGGTGACGCGCATGGTCTGGCCATGATGGCAGGCAGGAGCCACATTCAGCTCCTGCAAGGCATGACGCATGGTCACCCGAAATACGGGTGCCGCTTCTATGCCCCCAAAATTCCATTTGAAATGACTACCGCGCAGGGAAACG
>NZ_JBYCKP010000265.1:0-2453 GCF_057473445.1 Acidithiobacillus sp. TH-A36
AGCAAGCGGGTATCGAAGCGCGCGATCTGCGCTTCCAGGGCTTCGATATGGTGCACCACTTCGTCCAGAACAAAACGATGGCAGGCACTCAAATCACGCTGCAACGCATCCAGAATCTCCTCCCCCCGGCTGGCCTTGAGGCGATGGCTCGCCAGGGACAGCACCTCTTGTGTTCAACGTCAACCACCTCGGCCGGTCTGCGGTTGCGGTTGCAGTTGACGCGGTGGTTATGTGTATAGATAATTAAATCCATACACATTGGTAATCTTTCATGGAGTTAAACCCTATGCGTACTAATATCGAAATTGATGACATGCTAATGAACGATGCGCTTAAAGCAACTGGTTTGCGGACCAAGAAGGAAGCCGTAGAGCTAGGTCTTAAGACACTGATAAAATTAAAAAATCAAGAAAACATTAAGCAATTTAGAGGCAAACTGCTATGGTCTGGCAATCTTGATGAGATGCGAAGAGATTCATGATTCTAGTGGACTCCAGCGTTTGGATTGACTACTTCAATGGAAAAGACTCTCCGGAAACTGATTTTCTCGACGGGATGCTGGGAATTGGCGCCGTTGCAACAGGAGATTTGATTCTTATTGAGGTTCTCCAGGGTTTTAGGCATGACAAGGACTACAAAACTGCGAGACGCTTGCTGGATGAGCTGACGATCTTCGAATTGCTTGGTACAAAAATGGCGGTGCAGAGCGCGGATAATTTTCGCAAGCTACGCAAAAAGGGAATTACCATCAGAAAGACTGCCGATGTAATAATTGCATCGTTTTGCATTGAACATCACCTCCCCCTGCTGTTTTCAGATAAAGATTTCAAACCTTTTGTAGAACACCTCGGCCTAAGTAATGCAATTTACATATAACGTGCAGCTTGAGGGATGCGCCGCTGTTAGCGCTTAGTGCCGGTGGAGTTACAACGAGCTTCACTTCAGTGCTGCACGAACCTGCGCCAGAGCGTCAGCAATCGGAACGACTTGTACCGCCCCACTTTTGATGTCAATAATTCTGCGCTCGGTTTTGGCGGCCCACGCTTCCTCAATCTCGGCATCTTCGTCGAGACTGGCGAGCAACAACTGCGCGAAAGCTGCGCGTTCACCGGCGGTGAGTTTCATAGCTTCGGCTTCGAGCAATTCGAGTTGATTTCCCATGGCTAATGTCCCCATTCAGATAGTATAAAGTCATACCGCGAGTGTGGTGCCGAGTGAAGGAGCACTTAGCCAGCTTTTTGACGGTAGATGAAATGCAACCCGGCGTGATCTGTCCGTGCTTGCAGAATAATTTCCCCGTCCATTTGTTCGGCAATACTGCGCACGATGCTCAGGCCCAAACCACTGCCGTCTCCTGCTGAACCGGGAAGCCGGTAAAAAGGATCAAATACGCGCTCCAAGGCCTCGGGCGGAATCCCCGGACCACTGTCCAGCACTTCCAGCAGTACATCATTCCCTTCGCTGCGCACCCGCACGGTCACTTCGGAATGGTCCGGGCTGTAGCGCAGGGCGTTATCCACAGCATTGCGTAACAGGCTGTAAAAGGCAGCGGAACTACCCTGCACGCGCAAAGCTTGTTCGGCATCCATGCCAAAATCTATGTTTTTCAGCTCCGCCAGAGAGTAAAGATCTTCCACAACCTGACGGGCGACGGCGGTCAGATCAACCGGTTCTATCGTGGAAACGCCACTCTGCTGCCTGGCAAAACCCAGCAACTGATCCAACAAATGACGGGTCCGTTCCAAACCATCCTGTAGAGGCAACAAACGTTTTCGACTTTCCTCAAGAGAATCCGCCCGCTGCAGATTTTGCACCTGGAGTGACAAGGCCGTTAGAGGCGTGCGTAATTCATGGGCGGCATCGGCAATAAAACGCCGCTCCTTAGCCAACAACTGCCGAATCCTTTCCAGCAGGCGATTCAGGGATTGTATAAACGGGACAATCTCCTCGGGTACCTGTTCCACAGAAAGCGGCGTGGGTCGGTCGGAATGCTGCTGATCCACGGCCTCGGCCAAGGCATGGATCGGAGCCAGACTGCTGCGGACAATAATCCGTGCAAATATCACCAACAACGGAATCAGAATCAACAAGGGCAACAGGGTCAAACGCGCGCTGGCAAAAGCCGCATCACTGCGCAGATCGGTAGATTGTGCCACGGCCAGCGCCTTATCTGGTCCCAGTCGCCGTACAAAAACCCGCCAGTCCTGATCTTTGACAGCAACCGTATGAAATCCCTGTGATAATTGCGGGGGCAGTGGCAAAGGAGTATCCAGCTTCCCACAATTTGATAAACATAGCGGTTCAACGACAATACGTGCGTCTGGATCAATATCCACATGTCGTTGATCATAGCGGTAAGCATTCTGCCAGACCTGAGGAGGGACCAGTGCAGCAATCTGCTGCAAGGAAGCATCCTGATATTCCTGGGCTTCATTCAGGGATAAAAAGAAAGC
>NZ_JBYCKP010000266.1:0-1630 GCF_057473445.1 Acidithiobacillus sp. TH-A36
CCGGCGCGGTACGCCGTAAATGGCAGAAGCCTGCTGGATACAGCTATCGGGTACGCCGTGGAAATTGTGGAACAAGAGAACCCCTTTTGAGAAGAGCCTATTATATTAAAAATAATACACTAGAATTAAATGGTTTCAAAACGGGGTTTTTTGACATCATCCCGCCATGGAACGGCGGGGATTTCCGTGCATTTTGGTAGTTATTGCAACAAATTCGCTTATAAGCGATAATAAGATATGTTCGAGATAAGGCATTATCTTACCGCCGAAGGCTGCGACGTGTACGAGAACTGGCGCAGCAAAGTCAAGGACGGCAAGGCGAAAATTGCCATAGACCGGCGCATTTATCGCGCCGAGCTTGGCAACTTTGGGGACCACAAGCCATGCAGGGAAGGGGTGTGGGAGCTTCGTATCGACGTAGGGCCGGGCTACCGCATCTATTACGCGCTTGCCGGCCAAACCATAGTCTTGTTGCTTTGCGGTGGCACAAAGCCTTCGCAGGACGCTGACATATCGAAGGCTTGCGAATACTGGAGGGATTGGCAATGCAGCAAAGTGAAGCAGGAGAAATAGCGATGAGAGATCGGGCGCATGACGACGCGATGGCGGAAGTTTTCCGTAAAGATCCGGCCTATGCGGTGGAGCTACTGAACAGTATCCTGGAGGACGGCGAGCAGGGAGAGCTGCTGATCGCGCTTCGTCAGATGGCAAAAGCGTTCGGCGGCATATCGCAGGTGGCTGAGAAAGCACAGCTTAATGGCACGCACATCTACCGCACGCTGTCCGCCAAAGGCAACCCGGAGATTCGTAGCCTGTCGGCAATTCTCAAGACAATGGGCTTGCGGCTCGCGGTGCAACCTATTCGGCATCCGACAGCGCACAGATCAGTGGTCCGTGGTAGTTAAAGGGCTACAAAATGGAACACGCATTGTTTGAGGACTTGGTGCAAAGTTTGAAAGAAGCCAAGGCGATTGTGCGAGGAGAAGCGCCCGCCTCACGCCGGATCAATGTGGCAGCACCAGACGCCAAGGCGGTACGCGAGCAAATCGGGCTTTCGCAAATCGAGTTTGCCCAGTTGATGCGGATTAGCGTCAAGACGCTGCAAAACTGGGAGCAACATCGCCGCAATCCGACCGGCCCTGCTGCCGCCTTGCTCAAGATCGTGCGTACCGCGCCGGATGTGGCGCTCAAGACATTGCACGACTGATTATTATGCAAGATCAGGCGCATGACGACGCGATGGCAGAAGTTTTCCGTAAAGATCCGGCCTATGCGGTGGAACTGCTGAACAGTATTCTTGAGGATGGTGAGCAGGAAGAGCTGCTGATCGCGCTTCGTCAGATGGCAAAAGCGTTCGGTGGTATTCCTGGCCTATACCAGTGCCGGAAGATGTAACAGCTTAAATCTCTTTAGCAATCTACACCCCACAGCTTCGGCTTTGGGGTTTTTCTTTGCCTGCTTCCCCCTTCGACTGCGCTTCCATACTTTTTGTCCAGCCTTTTGTGTTTGGTATTCACTCAAACTCAAGGAGTCAATCATGAAAGCCAGCGTCAATACAGCAAGTGGAAAGGCAACTATTTTCCAGGATGAGAGGGGCGTGCATCTGCGCGTCCTGGAAACATCGGGTTCC
>NZ_JBYCKP010000267.1:0-3027 GCF_057473445.1 Acidithiobacillus sp. TH-A36
CCGGCGAGTTACGGATTATCAACGGTGAAAACACCGAATATTTGTTCGTAAACGGCGGCATGCTCGAAATCCAGCCGGACGTGGTCACGGTTCTGGCAGATTCAGCGGAACGGGCTACGGATATTGACGAAGCCAAGGCGCTTGCTGCCAAACAGGCGGCTGAGGCGCGTCTGGCCGGTAATATGGATCAGATGGATTATGCTGCAGCGCAGGGTGAACTATTGGCTCAGATTGCCCGTTTGAAAGCGGTTCAGCGCTTGCGCGAGCAAGGCCTGCTGCGCTAGTTTCAAAAGCAGCGATGCTCCTGTCTTTGGGCAGGTTTCATAAACCCCGGTCGCTCATTGTGACCGGGGTTTGTGCGTTTTGAGGAAGAGATCATGGATCAGGTGATTACCGATATTGTCGTGTTGGCGGCTGGTCAGGGTACCCGCATGCGTTCTGCCCGGCCCAAAGTGTTGCAGGCTTTGGGAGGCAAGCCTTTACTGGAGCATGTTCTGGAGACGGCGCAGAGCTTGCAGCCGCGACACTTGCATGTGGTGATTGGCAATGGATCTGAGCTGGTGCAAAAGCATTTCAGCAACTGGCCGCTGCAGTGGTGGCATCAGCAGGAGCAACGTGGCACCGGCGATGCCCTGAAAGCGGCTTTACCCGGTCTGCGGGGTGCTGACCGGGTACTGGTGCTGTATGCGGATGTTCCCTTGCTCACCGCTGACACCTTGCGCGCATTTCTGGCAAAAACTCCGCAAAACGCGCTGGGACTGAGTACCGCCATTCTTGAACAGGCCCAGGGTTACGGTCGTATAGTCCGCGACGCCAAAGGCCAGGTACAGGCCATTCGTGAACAGAAAGACTGCAGCAGCACAGAGCATGCTATCCGGGAAGTGAATCTGGGCATGATGATATTGCCAGTCGCTTCACTGCAGGGCTGGTTATCGGACTTGTCAGCCAATAATGCCCAGGGTGAGTTATATCTGACGGATGTGGTCGCCATCGCCCGGAGCAGTCATCAAGAGGTCTGGCCTTTTACTTTTAGCGATGCCAGCGAAGCCCTGGGCGTCAATGACCCGGTTCAGCTTGCGACGCTGGAGAGAATTTACCAGCGCCGGCAGGTGCGTCATTTGCAGGTTCAGGGGCTGCGCCTGGCGGATCCGGAACGTGTGGATATTCGCGGAATTCTTGAATGCGGTCAGGATTGCTGGATGGACCCCAATGTTCTGTGTATCGGCAAGGTGCGTCTGGGAGATCGGGTGCGCATCGGTATGGGCGTGGTTCTGCAGGATGTGGAAATTGGCGATGATGCAGAAATTCTGCCCTACAGTGTGCTCGAAGGCGCCCGTATAGGCGCTAGTGCACGGATCGGCCCATTCGCCAGAGTTCGTCCGGGTAGTGATATTGGCGTGGCGGCACATATCGGTAATTATGTGGAAGTGAAAGCCTCGACCATTGGCAATGGTTCCAAGGCTAATCATCTGACCTATATTGGTGACTCGGACATTGGTTCCGGGGTAAATGTGGGCGCAGGGAGCATCACCTGCAATTATGATGGGGTGAACAAGCACAAGACCGTGATCGGTAATGATGTGTTTGTCGGTTCTGCGACGCAGTTGATTGCGCCAGTCAGTGTGGGTGACGGCGCGACTATTGGTGCCGGAAGCACTATCACCAAGGATGTGCCCGCCGGTGGCCTGACCCTCAGCCGCAGTCCCCAGCGTTCCATAGCGGATTGGCAGCGGCCGCAACGGAAGATCAAGGAAACCTGACGGCAGCAGGTCCGTTCCTGGCGAAAGGGGCGGGTCGGGGCGTAGATTAACGTAGCACAACGGGTCCAAGAGAAAATCATCCAGCCTGTGGGCTGATGTCAGGATAAATTCAGTGCGGGCAGAGAGCCCCTCGTCTTCGGGAGACATAGCTTATGTGCGGTATTGTCGGCGGGGTCAGTAAAACTGACCTGGTACCCATGATTCTGGAAGGTTTGCGGCGCCTGGAATATCGCGGCTACGATTCGGCGGGTTTGGCGATGCTCCAGCAGGTTCCAGGACAGCAGCCAAGCCTGGAGCGCGTGCGGAGCGTGGGCCGGGTGGCGGAATTGACGGCGGCAACCAGCGAGCGGGATTTGCAAGGCATGCTGGGCATTGGTCACACCCGTTGGGCGACGCATGGGGGGGTGGCAGAATGTAATGCCCATCCCATGTTGTCTCATGAACAAATTGCGGTGGTGCACAACGGTATTATCGAAAATTTTCATGCCCTGCGTGCCCGTCTGGAACAGGCAGGTTATGTATTCACTTCCGAAACAGATACGGAAGTCATTGCCCATCTGGTCCATTTTTATCGACAGACAGCGCCTGATTTGTTTACAGCGGTACGGCAAACCGTGGCGGAATTGCGCGGCGCTTATGCCATTGCCGTTTTGTCGCTTGCAGACCCGGACCGGCTTTGTGTGGCGCGGATGGGTTGCCCTCTGTTGCTGGGGATTGCGGATGAAGGCCATTATTTCGCCTCGGACGTGGCCGCCCTGTTGCCCGTAACCCGCCGGGTGCTGTATCTGGAGGATGGCGACGTAGCCTTGTTGGAGCGGGACAAGCTGTCCATTACCGATCAGGCGGGGCAGCCCCAGAAACGTGAAGAACATTGGAGTGAACTCAGTGCTGCCGCTGTCGATTTGGGACCGTACCGGCACTTTATGCAAAAGGAAATCCACGAGCAGCCCCGGGCCTTGGCGGATACCCTGGAAGGGGCGTTGAACAGCCAGTTGAATCTGGGCGATTTGTGGGGAGCGCAGGCGGAAGCCATTTTCAAGGATATGAACAGCGTGCTGTTTCTGGCTTCCGGCACCAGTCATTACGCGACCCTGGTGGGACGGCAATGGCTGGAGAGCATTGCCGGGATTCCCGCTCAGGCAGAGCTCGGCCATGAATACCGCTACCGCGACTCCATTCCCAACCCGCGCCAGCTCATTGTGACCCTCTCCCAGTCGGGCGAAACGCTGGATACGTTTGAGGCCCTGAAACGGGCCAAGGAGCTGGG
>NZ_JBYCKP010000268.1:0-3105 GCF_057473445.1 Acidithiobacillus sp. TH-A36
ATCCAGACAATCACCGCGAGTATATGTACAAACTGCTCAATCCAGAGGGTATTCATGATTTTTTCAAATTTCCTTGCATGACCATGCTGTCCAAAAACTTCCGTGCGTCCACGAGCTCTTCCGCACAAATGCTATGATCCATGGAATATATATGGGTACTGAGAGCGTACCCCAGGGATTCCATGATGTCGCGGGCAATTTCCATATATTCCAGAGGCAGAACGACATCGGAACGACCATGCCCCCAGAAAATCGGAGTCGCCTGAGCGGCCTGAGGAAGCGTCTGGCGAAGCGGTAAATAGGCGCTGAAAGCCAGCACAGCTGCCGCCTGGCAAGCGTAATGAAACGCCAAATAAAGCGCCATCGCCCCGCCCTGGGAAAACCCACCCAGTATCAAGGGTTGGTTACCCGCTTTCTGCTGCTCATGATCCATCAGTGCAGTGAGGCGAGTCGCCATTTGCTCCATACCTGCTGCATCTTCGCCAGAATCCCGACCCAGCCCATAAATATCATACCAGGCCCGCATTGGCCGCCCGCCATTGAGGGTGACCGGACGTACTGGTGCGTCAGGGAGAACCCAGCGAAACTGTTTTTCCGGATCCACAAAGTCTGCGAGAGGGGCAAGGTCTTCTTTGGATGCGCCCAGGCCATGCATCAACATAATGCAGGGGGCCTCTTGCTGCGCTGCGGCTCGGATCCACAAGCCTTCGGGCCAGATATTTTCATTCAAGACCATGTGCTTCCTTCAAGGCATCCAGCTTACGATAAAGGGTGCGCTCACTGACACCCAGCCGGGCGGCCAGACTGCGTCGATCCCCGCCAAAAGCACTCCGCGCCCATCGTAAATACTGGGCCTCCAGATCAGCCAAGGGAACAATGGCATCCACGCCGGAAATTTTGGCATGATTATCCTGTTTGGGCGGCGTGCCTTGCTCTTGCAGGGCCAGGGGCAGATGCTGGGGGAGTATCCAATGTTCATCGGCCATCAGCGCCGCGCGTTCAAGAATGTTGCGCAACTCGCGGATGTTGCCCGGAAAAGTGTATTGACCCAGCAACTGTAGGGTATCAGCGTGCAGTTGCAGCCCCTTGGCTGCCGGGATGCGCTGCAAAATGGCTGCAGCCAGCAAGGGAATATCATCCAGACGATCCCGCAACGCCGGTAAAGCAATGGGGAACGTGTTGATGCGATAATAAAGATCCTGACGGAAACGCTCCTCTGCGACCATTTTTTCCAGATGACGGTGCGTTGCTGAAATCAGTCGAAACCGGGAACGAATCGGTTCACCCCCCCCTACCCTGCGAAACGTGCCGGTTTCCAGAAGCCGCAACAATTTCACCTGCAGGTTAAGGGGAATGTCGCCCACTTCATCCAGAAACAAAGTCCCCCCATTGGCCGCTTCCACCAAACCGGTTTTTCGGGAATAGGCACCCGTAAATGCGCCTTTTTCATGACCAAACAATTCACTTTCAAAAAGCGTTTCCGGCAAACCGGAGCAATCGACGGTGATGAAGGGTCCGTGACTGAGATGACTGGCCTGGTGTACCGCCGCTGCAGCCAGTTCCTTGCCAGTTCCGGATTCGCCCAGCAAGAGGACTGCAGCATCGCCGGGAGCTACCCGTCGAATCAGGCGCACCACCTCTCGCCAGGCCTCCGATTGGCCGACCATAGCCGGTGTCGCATGCGTTGCGTCTGCGGGGGTCACATTCAGCAGTTCGAGAAAATAAACAACTTCGGCGCGCTCATTACGAATGGGGTACAAATCAATCTGGGTATTTCCCGAGGCATGGGTATGAATTACATGTTGATCCAGCCCTGATTGCTGGCAGGTATCCAGAGGACAGTGGTTGCCACTTTGCTGGCAGGAAAAACCGGCTTCAGCGAGGATTTCCGCGCAACGCCGACCCTGGAGCGGTTTGCCATCTCCGAAAGCTCGCCGGTAGGCCTGATTGGCGGCCAAGACTGTGTAGTCCCCGCACAAAAGCACTGCTGGCGTACTAAAGCAGTCCAGTAGTGAAGTCATTTCCGGTCGTAATTGCTTCAGTAAATCGGTCACGAATCCCCCCACTACGCTACCTGAGCACTGACGATTGTAGCAGTCTCTGCCAGATCGTCCATGCCATTTTTGACAGCTTACCGGGGCAAGCTTATTGGACTGACGTATCTATAAAATTAACTGTAATTACAGAATAATGAATAACACAATGAATTTATGATGTTTTTTATAAAAAAGATATCAACATACAAAATCCTGAAAATGGCACAGAGTTTGCTGATGCTCTGCTGTCCGGCAGCAAACAACGGTGACGAAGATGATATTCAGACAATTGTGTCATTCCCCGAAAGGCGAACTCAGTTATTTACTGGGTGATCCTGTTACCCGAGAAGCCGTCATTATCGATCCCGTACCTGCGCTGATGGAAAATCTCGAACTCTTTGTTCAGGAGCGGGGGCTAATTCTTAAATACATATTGCAGACCCACCATGATGCCGAACAGATGCGGATCGCAGAGTACCTGAAAACGGCTACCGGAGCGCGGGTGCTGGCCCATGAAAGCAATACCCACAGTCAGATTGATCTGCGTTTGCGCCATGGCGATCACCTTTATTTTGGAGAAGAAAGCCTGCAGGTTTTACATACTCCCGGACAAAGTCCCTGCGCACTGACTTATTTTTGGGGAGATCGCCTGTTTACTGGAAAAACCTTATTGGTCAACAGCACCCTGCCTTGCCCCAGCAGCGATAATGCGCGAATTTTATATCAAAGCATTACCCAACGGTTAATGACATTTCCAGGGGAAACCCTGATCTACCCAGGTCTCGAAACCAAGGGACGACGCCTGACCAGCATCGAAGAAGTCCGCCGCAAAGACAACTGGTTCCATAACCAGAATGGACATCGGGAAATTTTTCAAAAGTACTCCCGCCTGTTCATCAATAGCACCAGCAAAAACAGTAACGCAGTAAAAAAACCCGGATCACCTGATGAAGAGGTGCACCGTTACACGCCGGAGCGAAGCAATCCGGTTTCTTTGTAGGAGGATGTTCATGGATATGTTAATCAATCCCACAGTGGTCGAGCTGTCGCGTCTGCAGTTTGCGCTGAC
>NZ_JBYCKP010000269.1:0-11726 GCF_057473445.1 Acidithiobacillus sp. TH-A36
ATTCTGATGGATGATCGGCAGTGCCCCGTCGATTTTCTGGTGGCGACGACCCGTTTTTTCGCGCGCGAATCGTGCGGGTTCTGCACCCCCTGCCGGGAGGGCCTGCCCTATGTGCGCTGGTTGCTGGAGCGGATTGAGGCTGGAGAAGGCAGTGCCGAGGATATTGCGACCCTGCATCAGCTCGGTGGGCAAATTGCGCCCAACAGTTTTTGTGCGTTGGCTCCGGGAGCGCTGATGCCGGTGCTTTCGGGTTTACATGCCTTTGCGGATGATTTTGAGACGCATGTTCGTCTGGGTCATTGTCCATATCGGGGGCCTCAATCATGAAGCATGTATTTTTTCTGGATGGTCAGGAGATCCCCTTCACCCCTGGACAGAACGTGCTGGAGGCGGCTATTGCTGCCGGAAAAAATCAACAGATCCCCTATTTTTGTTTTCATCCCGCCTTGGGAAGTCTGGGGGCTTGTCGGCAATGTGCCGTGAAAATGTACGCCCATGACAGCAAACACCCACCCCGGATTACCATGGCCTGCCTATTGCCGGCCAGCGATGGTCTGCAACTGGTTACTCTGGAAGACGACGTGCATACCGAGCATCGGGAAATCATTGAGCTATTGATGACCAACCATCCGCTTGACTGTCCGGTCTGTGATGAGGGTGGACAATGTCATCTTCAGGATATGACGGTGCAGACCGGACATAGCGTGCGCCATTACAGCGGTCCGAAGCGTACCTATCGCAATCAGGACCTCGGTCCTTTGGTGTATCAGGAAATGAATCGCTGTATTACCTGCTATCGCTGCGTGCGTTTTTATCAGGATGCTGCCCAGGGTGAGGATTTCGGGGTGTTCGGCTCCCGCAACCGGGTCAGCTTTGGTCGCCTGGAAGATGGGCCGCTGGAAAGTCCTTTCAGTGGGAATCTGGTCGAAGTCTGTCCGACGGGCGTATTTACGGACAAGGTTTTTCGTCATGATTATGTCAGGGTTTGGGATTTGCAGCAGGGTCCTTCGGTATGTCCCCATTGTGCGGTGGGTTGTAACACGACTCCCGGAGCGCGTCTGGGAACCTTGCGCCGCATACGAAACCGCATACGGCCGGAAATAAATGGTCACTTCCTCTGTGATCGAGGTCGTTATGCTTTTCCCTACGTGACGGCAAATTCCCGGCCCCTGCAGCCCCGCCTGATGGGCGAAACCACTCGTCAGGATGCCGTCTTGCGTCAGCTGGCCAGCCGTCTGGAAGAAGGACGCAGTGGCTTCCTGGGCTCCCCGCGCGAAGATCTGCAAAGTAATCTGGGTCTTTTTGCGTTGGCAGACTGCCTGCATGCGCCTTTTGCTGCGGTAACCAGTTCCTGGGCAGAAGCTCTGGCGCAACAATGTCTGGCACTTCCGCAGGCGCCCAGTTTGCAGGAAGTGGCGGCGGCCGATCGCATTGTGGTCATCGGCGATCTGGACAGCATTGCCCCCATGGCGGGTTTTGCCGTACGTCAGGCATTGCGCCAGGGCGCACGCTTGACGGTGCTGGCCAGCAGCCGGACCGAATTGGCCCAAAAAGGGGATTATCGGCCTTTACGCCCCAGTGCCTTGCGTGATCAGGTTGCCCAATTAGCGGATGATCCCTGTTTGCAGGGGGGGCGGTTTCCAGTGCTGTTGGCCACCGCAGAAACCCTGGGTCCATCTGGTTTGTATGCACTGCGCAAAACCCTGGAAAAACTGCCTGCCAACGCCCGGGCCGGTGCTTTTGTCAATCGACCCAATTTGTTTGGGGCCGCCTATTTTGCGGCAGACGGTCATACCGAGCGCCTGCAGCAGGCCTTGCGGCAACGCAAAATCAATCATCTGCTTTGTCTGGGCGCTGATCCCTTGGGCGAGGACTGGGGGGCGGGTACCTGGCGCACACTCGCTCCAGGTCTGGATGGTCTGACCTTGCTGGATATGGTTGATTCGGAAACGGCCAGAAGCGCAGAAGCCTTGATACCCGTGGCGGCCTTTCCCGAGCGGGCCGGTTTATTTGTAAATTATGAAGGCCGGATTCAGGCGTTTTCACCGGTTTATCGCCGCGAGGCGCTGGTGCTGCACTCGGCTGTGCAGGGCAGCGGCTTTCCTGAGGCCGCCGGTGGCTTGAAGCACCCGATCGGTCCGCCGCCGCCATTGTTTTGGCTGGGTCGTCTGGCGGAAATGCTGCACTTGCACGAAGCCTGGCAAAAACGGCTGGATTTTTATTTGCATTTTCTGTGTCCTGAACGGCCAGACCCGGAGGGTCCCGGAGTTTTGTTGCCAGACACTATTCGTGCCCGCTTTGAAATCGCAGCAGTTCCGGCAACCCGGACGGTGACGCCCGAGCAATGGGAACTCGATATTTTTCGCTGGTATGGTGGGGAAACGCTGGCTGATACGGCCGACGAACTGCATTCTCTGGCTCCGGCCCGGGGTTTGCGGGTGCATCCGGATGTTCAGGCCGTGGCTGCTACTTTGCATGGTCCTTGCGGAGACTTGCAGTTGCCGGTTATTGCCTGCGCAGAAATGGTCCAAGGGGTCATTGCCATTGATCAGGAAGGTTTCGCCGAACTGGGCTTATATCCTGGTGATCCCGTCGAAGTCAGCTGGGAGCAACGCCAATGATGCTTTTTCTGATGGCTCTGGGCATGTTGTTTACCACCCTGGTTTTACTCGGCGTGGCGGGTTTTCTGGTATTTGCAGAGCGGCGGGTTCTGGGTTTTCTGCAGAATCGTCTGGGCCCCAATCGACTGGGTCCTCTGGGCGTTGGCCAGGCGCTTGCCGATGCCCTCAAGTTGATGAGCAAAGAAAATTTTGTGCCCGATTTTGCCGATCCGGTACTTTACCGGGCGGCGCCGGTTCTGGTGGCTTTCAGCGCTTTGGCCAGCTTTGCCGTGGTACCGCTGGATCATCATTTTTCCTGGGCGGGGAACTGGAATATCGGTTTGTTGTTCATTCTGGCCATGAGTTCTCTGAACGCCTACGGAGTATTTCTGGGGGGCTGGGCTTCGGGCAACAAGTTTTCCCTGCTGGGCGCAGTCCGGGCAGTGGCCCAGTTAGTCAGCTATGAGTTACCCATGGGACTGGCCCTTTTGGGTGTGGTTTTGCTGAGTGGATCGCTGTCCCTCAACGGGATTGTCGCGGCGCAAAATCTGCCCTATATCGTCCTTCAGCCTCTGGGTTTTGTCATTTTTCTGATAGCCGGTGTAGCGGAAACCCACCGCCTTCCCTTTGATTTGCCCGAAGCAGAAAGCGAATTGGTGGCCGGATTTAATACAGAATACGGGGGGATGCGCTTTGGCTATTTCTTCCTGGGAGAGTATCTTGGCCTGACCTTGATCGCAGTGCTGACGGCATTACTCTACCTCGGCGGCTGGCATGGTCCCTGGCTACCCGGATGGATCTGGTTGCTGATCAAGACGGCAGCGGTGATTTTCGTGTTTTTCTGGTTGCGGGCGACCTTGCCCCGACCACGTTATGACCAGCTAATGGCCTTGGGCTGGAAAGTGCTTCTGCCACTGGCCCTGTTCAATGTGCTTGCGACAGCTTTGGCGGCAGCTTTGTGGAGGCTGGCATGAGGGTCTGGCGCAATATCTCCGAACTGGGTGCAGGGCTGTGGACGACCTTGCGTCAGCTGGGCCGAACTTCAACCGTCAGTTATCCTGAGGAGCCTTTGAACTTGCCGCCACGCTGGCGGGGACGGCCCGTACTTACGCGTGATCCCGACGGTGATGAGCGCTGCGTTGCCTGCCAGCTTTGTTCAGCGGTATGTCCGACGCGTTGCATTGAATTGCAAGCCGGAGAGCGCCCTGACACGCGCCGCTATCCACTGACGTTCCGCATTAATTTTTCCCGGTGCATTTATTGCGGCCTCTGTGAGGAGGCCTGTCCTACGCTGGCTATCCAGCTCCTCGATGAATTTGCTTTCAGTAAAGAACACCACGCTGATTTTATCTACGAAAAAGAGGCGTTGCTCATTGACGGGACGGGTAAGCATCCGCATTACAATTTTTATCGGCATTCCGGAGTGGCGCTGCAAGACAAGGATAAAGGTGAGGGCATCAACGAAAAAATGCCCGTCAATGTCCGGAGTAATCTGCCATGACAATTTTTCTGATCTTGCTGTTATTGTTGATCATTCTCACAGCGGGAGCCGCGTTGCTGGTGGTCCGTGATCCCATGCATGGCGCGGTAAATCTGGGCGTCAGCCTGCTGGCCTTGAGCATTCTGTTTCTGGTGCTGGGAGCACCCTTTGTCGCGGCTCTGGAAGTGATGTTGTATGTGGGCGCTATTCTGGTCCTTTTTCTTTTTGCCATCATGTTGTTACGCACTCCGCTGACGATCCGGGAAGAACCGCGCTGGCGCCGGGGTTTTTGGTGGCCAGCGGTGCTGGTGGTTCTGCTGACGGCAGTCCTGATTCTTCTTTTCAGTCGTCGCCCGGATCTGATGGTGCTTATTCAGGAAATAGGCCCAGGCACAGTAGGGCGTGCCCTTTTCGGTCCCTATCTCTGGCTTACGGAGGCTGTGGCGCTGCTGCTCTTTGCCATGATTGCCGCCGTGCTGGCCATTCATCGGAGGGATGATCATGACGCTTGAACTCGCACTGGTGATTGCCGCATTACTTTTTGTGACTGGAATGGCGTTGATCATTTTGCGCCGCAATCTCATTTTTTTGTTGCTGGGCATTGAGTTGCTCTTTAACGCTGCCATGGTCATTGCTCTGGCCGGAGGTGCCCGCTGGCATTCTGTCACCGGGCAAGTACTGGTGGTGTTCATGATGGCGCTGAGCGGTGCGGCCCTGGCTTTGACCCTGGCCTTGTTGTTGCGCGTCAAACAGGAACTGGGCGGGGATACGGTAGATGACCTGCGGCAGCTTCGGGAGGAAGTCGATGAATGAGTGGCTTTTTCTAATCCCTGGTTTTCCTCTGCTGGGGGCGTTGCTGAATGGCATTTTTGGGGAGCATTTTTCGCCACGGCAAATAGGTCGCATGGCCGCAACCATGCCCTTCCTGTCTACCCTGGTGGTATTTGCAGTCTGGATGACCCACGGTCGCGACCCGAATCTCCATGAACAGGTCTGGACCTGGATTTCGGTGGGTAATTTCCATGCCAATATAGGCTTTCATGTAGATCAAGTGACTTTGGTCATGATCAGTATTGCCTCCTTTGTAGGTTTTCTGATCCATCTGTTTTCCCAGCAATATCTGAACGGGGATTACGGCGAGCGGCGCTACTATTTTTATTTGAACTTATTTGTGGGCGGAATGCTGATTCTCACCATGGCAGATAACCTGCTGCTTCTGTACCTGGGCTGGGAGACGGTCGGCTTGTGTTCTTATGCCCTGGTGGCGCACTGGTATCGCAAACAGGAAAATGCCTGGGCCGGGCGCAAGGCATTTGTGGTGACCCGTATTGGGGATACGGCCCTGGCATTGGCAATATTTATCCTTTTTGCCGAATATCACACCCTCAATTACCACACCCTGTTTGCGGCTGTGGCGGCCCGCCCCGATCTGCTGGCCCTCACCATAGCGGGGATTTTGGTGTTGATTGGTGCTGTCGCCAAATCTGCGCAGTTTCCTCTGCATATCTGGTTGCCGGATTCCATGGCCGGTCCCAGTACGGTCTCCGCCCTGATTCATGCGGCTACCATGGTCACTGCTGGCGTGTATTTGTGTATTCGTCTGTACCCTATTTTTGCAGTAGTCCCCGGGATGCTCTGGGTGATCGGGTTGAGCGGGGCTTTTACCGCTCTGTATGCGGCAAGTTGCGGTATTGCTCAGGTGGACATCAAGCGGGTGCTGGCCTACTCCACCATCAGCCAGCTGGGCTACATGTTTCTCGGGGTGGGCATTGGTGCTCCTTCACTCGGCCTTTTCCATCTGCTTGTACATGCCTGTTTCAAAGCACTGCTGTTTATGGGGGCAGGTGTAGTCATTCTCATCTACAGTGATAATCATGATATTCGCCAGATGGGCGGTCTCAAAAAGCAGCAACCCTTTTTACGCTGGACGTTTCTGGCGGGTATTTTTGCCCTGGCTGCCGTACCTGTCATTTCGGCTTCTTTCTATAGCAAGGACGCCATTATTGCTACGGCTTTTATCGTCCCCGGTGGCAAGCTGCTCTGGGTGCTGGCATTGCTGGGCGCGGTATTTACGGCGATTTATGCGTTTCGGCTTTATTTTCTGGTGTTTGAAGGCCCGGAAAAGCTGGGCGAGCCCTATCAGATGGGTTGGGGCATGAAAATTCCTCTGGGAATCCTGGCCGTTGCCAGTATTGGTATTGGCTGGCTGCAGTTTCCGCCGGGCTGGCCAGGCCCGAAAATCTGGTTACCCTGGCTGGCTCCAGAGTTGGGCATGCCGCCAGCCCCGTCGGGGGATGTGAATATTTTTCTGCAAGTGGCGGGTTCAGTGGCCACCCTCATTGGTATTGCCATTGCCTACAAAGCCGCACAATGGGAGCGTGAAGGTCGTGGCCTCAGTCGTATAGCCTTTCTTTTCAATGCCTGGTTTTTCGACCGGATTTTTCTACGCATTTTTCCGCCCATCTGGTACGCATTCGCGCATATCCTGGACCGACTGATTGAGCAGGGCGGTTTTCAACTGATGCTGCTCGGCGGGCTGAGAGACAGCTTTGGACTCGGTAGCCGCGCTCTGGAAGCGGGTGAAAATGGCCTGATCAGTCGCTATGCCAGTGGCATGATTCTGGGTCTGGTGGTACTGCTCTTCATCGCCTGGGGGTACTTGTTGTGATCCTGGTAACGGTGTTGATTGTTCTCCCCTGGGGTGCGGCGCTGTGGCTTTCTGCGCAAAAACAAAGTGGTCAGTACTTTGCCATGAGCATCGCGCTGGTCGAATTGTTGTTGGCGTTGATTCAGCGTTTTGCCCCCGGAGCCAGCGGCACTTTAGGGCATGCTCTCCATATCCCTTATCTGGGTAGTCTTTGGACCTTGCACGCTGGCCCTCTGGGCAGCACCCTGGCGCTTCTGTGCGCTTTGCTGATTCCGGTGAGTCTGGCTTTTGCCTGGCGCTTACCCGAATTCCGGGTGCTGGCGAGTGCCGTGCTGGTGATGTCCGGGGCTTTGTTTGGGATATTTTTCGCTCAAAATGTCCTGATGTTTTATATTTTTTATGAAATCCTCGCGTTGGCGGGAGCTTTCCTGATTTTGCGCAGTGGTCACAAAAGTCGTGCTGCTGCCCTACAGTTTTTGTTGTACACCTTCGTTGGGTCCTTACTTTTTCTGGTCGCACTGGTTGTGGTTTATGTCCTCCACGGTCAGCAGACTGGAATCTACAATTTTTCCATTTTGCAGCTTGCTGACACCCGTATTACCGGGGGTCTCGGTATCTGGCTGTTTTTGGGTATGGTCGCCGGCCTGGCGGTCAAAATGCCACTTTTCCCTCTGCATAGTTGGGCGGGTACTGGCTACGGCAATGCCGCGCCGGCGGGGAGTGTGTTTCTTTCGGGGGCCGCCGTGACAGCGGGTGCCTATGGCCTGATTCATTTTGCTATCCCCATGCTTCCCCAGGCGGCACTGGAGTTTGCCCCGGTCGGCATTATTCTCGGTGCAATCGGGACCCTGTATGGGGCCTTCCTCGCCCTCAATGCTGCCAACCTTCGCCTTTTCGCAGCCTGGGCCAGTGTCAGCCACATGAATCTGGTGGCTCTCGGACTGTTTGCCCTGCAAACGCAGGCCATACATGGCAGTGTGTTTTTGCTGATTGCGCACGGCGTGGTTTCGGCAGGACTGTTCGGCGTAGTCAGCATTATGGAAAGCCGGGGTTTGACGGGAGAATGGTCAGGGCTGGGAGGCTTGTTTCGACGCGCGCCCCGTCTCGGTGCCTGGATGCTTTTTTTCTTTCTGGCAGGAATGGGGCTGCCGGGGCTGGCCAATTTTCCTGGAGAGTTTCTCAGCCTGGCAGGGGCCTTTCGGGTGTTGCCTTGGGCTGCTGGACTGGCGACCTTGGGGATCCTCGCGGGTGTGGTCTATTTTTTACGTGCCTACGAGCGGATCATGCTGGGTCCGCTGAACGGAACCTTGCCGGATAATCTGGTGGATTTGCAGCAGAGCGAGTGGTTGCTGTTCTGGGTGCTGGGACTGCTGACCTTGTGGCTCGGCCTGGATCCCCAGATCATTCTTGCCCATCTGGGTACCCTGCTCTCCATTCATAGTGGAGATGTCATTGCCGGAGGTGGTCATGGCTTATAGTCCAACCTTGCTGCCATTACTCATAGTTGCTGCTGCGGCACTGATTGCTTTTCTCGCAGATGCCCTGCGGCTGGGTCGACTCATGCCCTGGTTGGGTGGAATCAGCAGCATTGCTGCTGCAGCCAGTATTTTCGTCGAGCATATGGCTCTGGGAGCTGATCTGTACTGGGATCTCAGCGCCACTCTTCTCGGTGTCTATTTGAGCCTGGCCATGGCGGCGGGACTGTTTTTTATTACCTTTCATCCACTTTCCCGAAAAATGACAGGCAGTTTGGTTGGGCTGTTGCTGACTATGTTAGCAGGTAGTCTGATTTTGGTGAGTGCCCAGAATCTTCTGTTGATGTTTGTTGGTCTGGAGCTGCAGGTGTTACCTTTTTTTGCGTTGCTGGCCTGGCCTGGCAGCGGCCGCGCAGCCGTAGAATCCGCCTTTAAATATGCGGTGCTGGCCGGGCTTGCATCGGCCCAGTTTGCCATTGGAATTGCCTTGATTTATCTGGGTGATGGCAGTCTGGCAGTGATTCCGCCAATGGGTGATATGACATCCAATGTATTCGGATTGATGGGCGTGCTGGCCTTACTGGCCGCTTTGAGTTTTGAGATTGCCGCCGCGCCTTTTCATGCCTGGGTAGCAGACATTTATCAAGGCGCGCCAGCGCCATTTCTGATTTTTCTGGGTGGAGTGGCAAAAGTCGCCATCATGGGGGCGCTGATTACCCTGGCGGCGGCAACACCAAAGCTGGAAATACCCATTGCCGTCATTGCGGCAACCAGCATTGTAGTGGGTAACGTCCTGGCTTATCGCGCCGGACATTTGCGAAGAATGTTGGGCTATTCGGCTATTGCCCATGCCGGTTATTTTCTGGCCGCCCTCGCGGTCGGCCCCTTGGGTATCATCGCAGGCGCTATTTATGCCTTGGTGTATGGCCTGATGAACATGGGGACTTTCATGGGCCTGTCGGCGCTGCCGGAAAACAGCATTGCCATCCCCTGGGCGGCATTGCGGGAGCGCCAACCAGTACTGGCCGGGCTTCTGGGTCTGACTTTGCTCTCGCTGGCTGGAATGCCGCCCAGCATAGGTTTTTTTGCCAAATTGCTGGTCATTGTCGCCGATGTGCACGACCAGGCCTATTGGTTGGCCATTCTGATTGCTCTCGGTAGCGCCTTTTCTTTTGCTTACTATCTCAGTACCTTGTGGAAGCCGTCCGTGCTCAGCAACCCCGACCGCCTGCTGCATCGGCGCAGTTGGGAGACTTTTGCCGCACTGGGCATATTGATCCTGCTATTCGGCTGGTTGCTGGCGCCCTTGGGGATGGGTTGAGAAGATTGCGTCTTCACCAGCCCGTATATGCCTTGACATGGCCCCGTTTCATCGCTAATCTCCCGCCCCTCAGTGAAAAACCCGAAGCCGGAGTTTTGTGATGAAGACCTATTCTGCCAAGTCTCATGAAGTACAAGGAGACTGGTTCGTCGTAGATGCGACCGATAAAGTGCTGGGCCGTCTTTCTGTAGAGGTGGCTACCCGCCTGCGCGGTAAGCATAAGCCCGAATTTACCCCCCATGCCGACATCGGGGATCATATTATTGTGATCAACGCGGACAAGATTGCGGTGACCGGCAACAAGGCCAAAGACAAGATGTACTATCATCATACCGGCTATGTCGGCAATCTGAAGAGTGCTTCTTTTGAAAAGATGATGGAAACGCATCCAGAGCGGATTATCGAAATTGCCGTCAAGGGAATGCTTCCAAAAAACTCCCTGGGCCGCGCTATGTACCGGAAACTCAAGGTTTACAGTGGTTCCGAGCATCCCCATTCTGCGCAACAGCCTCAGACTTTAGATATTTAAGGTAAGCACTATTATGGAACAATATTACGGCACTGGTCGGCGCAAAAGCGCAACTGCACGGGTTTATTTGCGTCGTGGCTCTGGCAAGATCGTCATCAACAAGCGCAGCCTGGAAGAATACTTTGGTCGCGAGACATCGCGTATGGTAGTCATGCAGCCACTGGAACTTACCGGGCACGGCAGCCAGTTTGATATTCTGGTGAATGTCAGCGGTGGTGGTGCCAGCGGACAGGCTGGTGCCATTCGCCATGGTATCACCCGTGCCCTGATGGTTTATGACGAAACCTTGCGGCGTCCGCTCCGTGGTGCGGGTTTTGTGACCCGGGATGCTCGCGAAGTGGAACGTAAGAAGGTCGGCAAGCATAAGGCGCGGCGTAGTCATCAGTTCTCCAAGCGTTAATAAAACCGCTTCGGATCGGAAAAGCCGCCTAAGGGCGGCTTTTTTGTTGGTTTATGACAGAGGGTTGCAGCATGATTCGTGCAGGCATTGTGGGTGGTACCGGCTACACCGGAGTGGAATTGTTGCGCTTGTTGCTTCCTCATCCTGAAGTGGAAGTGCAGGTCATCACCTCTCGTGCTGAAGCGGGAGAACGCGTAGATGCCCATTTCCCCAATCTGCGGGGCGTGTGTGATCTGTATTATACAGCCCCCGATCCAGAGACTCTGGCAAAGCTGGATGTCGTATTTTTTGCGACGCCCCACGGGGTGGCCATGGATAGTGCCCCGGACCTGCTGGCGCATGATGTGCGCGTCATTGACCTCGGTGCCGATTTTCGACTGGCCGACGCGGAAGCTTTTGCGCACTGGTATGGCATGGCGCATCGGGCGCCTGAGGCGTTGCGTGCAGCTTGTTATGGGCTGCCGGAATATTTTCGGGAGAACATCGCCCAATCACGCCTGATTGCCAATCCCGGATGTTATCCAACCGCAGTCATTCTGGGATTCGCTCCCTTGCTGGAGGCGGGATTACTGCATCAAGACACGCTGATTGCCGATTGCAAATCGGGGGTGAGCGGTGCGGGCCGCGCTGGACGGGTGAACCTGATCGTGCCGGAAGCCGCAGATAGTGTCACTGCCTACGGAGTGAGTGGTCACCGTCATCGTCCCGAAATTGAGGCGACTCTCTCAAAACTGAGCGGGGAGATGATTGAACTACAGTTCACGCCGCACCTGATGCCCATGATACGCGGGATTCATGCCACCTTGTACGGACGCTTGCAGCACCCGTTGAGTGACACCGCCTTGCAAACCTTGTTTGCAGAGCGTTACGCGCAGGAGCCATTTGTTGATGTGCTGCCATTTGGCAGTCATCCGGCAACTCGCTCCGTGCGCGGGGCCAACGTTTGTCGTGTTGCCGTTCATCAACCGCGCCCGGGGCAGGTGGTCGTTCTGTCTGTTATTGATAACCTGGTGAAAGGTGCGGCTGGGCAGGCAGTCCAGAACATGAACCGGATGTTCGCCCTGCCGGAAACGCTTGGTTTGACACAAATTGCTTTACTGCCATAGTGTTATGTGAGTAGTCTGGTCAAAGATGCGTTTTGTCTGGATCCAATTAATCTTGCTCTTTTTCACATTTCAGTCCGAATATTCCATCAATCAGCAAAAAATCGTCGGAATTTAAGCCTCGCACGATTGTGCGAGGCTTCTGGGCGGATTAACTCCCCAACCCTCCAT
>NZ_JBYCKP010000270.1:0-1409 GCF_057473445.1 Acidithiobacillus sp. TH-A36
AACCAACCGGATTCATCGCCCTGATCTATGATGAATTGCACGCCCACGACGAACCCATACAACATCAGGAATCCAATCCCATCAAAGGGTTTAGTCAACCGCGCGCTGTCTGGAATCTCTTTCCCACTCAGCCACATCGACAACACAAAAAGCGGGATGGAAAGTACAAATATATAACGCCAACTGACCGCCGTGGCCAACCAGCCGCCGATGAATGGACCGATGTAAAAGGGAATTAACATGGCATTGGTCCATAGAGACATCATCAGCGACCGGCGGTCAGGCGCACTGTAGCGAATGAAAATGGTTTGGCTGAGGGGAACCAGTATCCCAGCGCCGAGGCCTTGCACACCACGAAATAGCAACATGACCCAGATATTGCTGGTACTGGCACAAACAGCGCTACTGACTATCAAGGCGAGCACCGACCCATTAAAAGCGCCACGAATGCCCATGCGTGCTGACACCCAAGGCATCAGCGTGGAACCAACAGCCCAGTTCACCACCATAAAGGTGAGCACCCAGACTGCATGGTGATCACTGGTCGTCAAACTTCCCGCGAGATAAGGGAAAATATTTTGAACAGCAACCGCGATAAATGCGCTGGTACTTAATGCAAGTCCGACACCCCAAAACAGGCGCGATGAAGGTCTGTTTTTCATATTGGCAGAAATATAGTCATTTAATCTTTTTCTATGCTGACCATAAGTATTGTATAGTGAATTTACGTTTTTTCTTATCTCACACTCAACTAAATAATTGGATAGGAGTAAATATGAATCAAATGCACAGCCATGGTTTTTCACGTCGAGAATGGGAGGTTCTCTTGACGGATAAGTTTTTGCCAGGGGCGGTAGAGACAATGACGGAAGGTTCGGTTGGTTACATGGCGTCTGAATCTGCGCATGACAGGCTATGGCGCACCCAGATCAGTGTGCATCCCCAGTCGATCACACACACGAAATCGCATCTCGACAGACTTCCAAAAGAGCAACGAACTTCAGTAATTGCTCATGTTGTCGTCAACGGATTAGGTTTTATTGAACAAGATGGCAGTCAATTACCATTCAACGACGGAGACATCTCCTTCCGGAATCTTGAAAGTCCATCGCGAATTGTATTTGAACAGCCAAGTGTCTTCTTTGCTTTAAAATTATCAAGATCCGTTTTTCTAAATGGTATATCATTCGGGAAGAGCAGAACCTTTACTGCGCATCCTCGCATTACTCCGCGTACATCTCTTTGCGCAGAAGCCGTTCGGCATCTTCTGTTTGGCAAGGCGTCTGCCGTCGAAGACTTCTGCATATCAAATGCGCTTTCGTGGTTATTTGCCGCCGCCTACCATTATAACGGCGAAGAAATAGCAAAAGAGGAACCTCGTTTAGAGAATGGATATCGATGGCAGCAAA
>NZ_JBYCKP010000271.1:0-1277 GCF_057473445.1 Acidithiobacillus sp. TH-A36
ATGCTGTTCTGGTCCTTATGCAAGATGAATTGCCATTTCCATGCCTGCTGGTGAAAGCTGCAGTTTCATGGGGCAAGGCGCGGGCTTAGGATAACGCTCCCGGATATTTCAAACAAATCCTGACTCCAGATGAGCATTAAGAACTGAACCTGCTATTATCACGGTAAAATCTTGGGTTCTTCAGGTTGTTGAGAACAGATTAAATGACACATTCAGTTATAAAAAGGTGGAAATGATGAAGCTAAAGAGGCAATGGGTCCTGTTGGGTGTGGTCGCGGCGGTATTTGCGGCGGGTTCTGCAGATGCCTGTACCCGGGTGGTTTATCACGGCAAGGACGGGCTGGTCATCACCGGACGGACCATGGATTGGAAAGATCCCATGCATTCGCGCTTGTGGATTTTTCCAAAGGGTCTTGAACATGAAGGCGGTGCAGGACGCAATTCTGTGCATTGGGTATCGCGTTATGGCAGCGTGGTGGTGACTTCATTGAATGCCGCAGTCAGCGATGGCATGAACCAGAAGGGTCTGGTTGCCAATATGCTCTGGTTGGCGGGCAGCAAGTATCCTGATGATTGCGGCAAGGATCCCCGTTTGAGTATTGCCGCCTGGGCCCAGTATTTCCTGGATAATTTTTCTTCGGTCAAGGAAGCTGTGACGTCCATCAAGGCACATCCTCTGTGTGTGGTATCTGACAAGATTCCCGGCACAGATCATTATACAACCTTGCACCTGTCCATTTCTGATGCCAATGGGAACAGTGCCATTTTTGAGTATATCGACGGTAAGCTGGTGATTCATGAAGGCCGTGAATATCAGGTCATGACCAATGATCCCGAATATTCCCAGCAATTGGCTATTGAAAAGTACTGGAACCAGATTGGCGGAACCACTTTCCTGCCGGGAACCAATCGTGCCGCTGATCGTTTTGCACGGGCAGCATTTTACATTCATGCCATTCCCAAAACGGCGAACCAGTCCGTGGGCGCGGCTGAAGTGATGAGTGTTTTGCAGAATGTATCCGTACCCATGGGCATTTCAACACCCGGACAACCCAATATTTCCTCAACGCGCTGGCGGGTGGTCGCGGATCAGACGGGTCTCAAATACTACTACAACTCAGTTAGCAGCATGGATACCTTCTGGGTTAATCTGCATCAGGCTGATCTCAAAAAGGGCGCTCCCATTTTGCAGTTGCCCATGGGCCAGGGTCAGGTTTATTCCGGAGATGTCACAGCGGATTTCAAGCCGGTCAGCAAACCTTTTGAATTTGTGACAG